>DAOSWK010000052.1:0-11478 GCA_035593545.1 Oscillospiraceae bacterium
GGATCGTCTTGACGGCAATCGGTGCGGCTTTATCCAGCGGGAAGCGATACGCTCCGGTGGAAAGGGACGGGAACGCGACACTGCGGCAGTTGTACTCGACGGCAAGATTCAGCGCGCTGAGATACGCCTTGCAGAGCAGTTCCTCCTCGTTGTTAAGGCCGCGGTTCCAGATCGGGCCGACCGCATGGATGATGTATTTGGCGTCCAGCTTGAAGCCCGGCGTAATGACGGCCTCCCCGGTTTTGCAGGTGCCGATTCTGCGGCAGCAGCTGACAAGCTCCGCGCCGGCGGCACGATGAATGTACCCGTCGACGCCCTCGTCGCCCATCAGACTCGTATTGGCGGCATTGACGATCGCATCAACTTTCATATCAACGATGTTGCCTTTGATGACGGTAAAATTAGACATGGCACTCTTTCCTTTCCTTAATACTCAATCGCCTGATCGGCGTCTTCGAGATTTGCGCCGATATTAAGGGTATTGATGGTTCTGCGCTCCATACGCTCTCTCTCGGACTGCTCGACGATGAAATTCTTGATCTCTTTCGCATGCCGTACATGGCGCAGAACCAGCTCCGGATGTGTGACGTCCCCGGTTTTACAGACCACCGTGCCGATGCCGAACAGCCGCTCCGTCAGGGAAGTGCGAAGAACGGTGTCCTGAACTTTATAAAGATAACAGTCGTTCTCTTCCTGACGCAGGAAGCCTGTGTTGACCGTCAGCTGTTCGCCGGTGACCGTATACTTGGTAAAGGTCCACGGGAGGCCGAACAGAAGCCAGCGCTTCCTTTCGACATATTTCATCGCAGAATCCACCCCTTTTTAACCAATTATAGCATGGGAAACAAAAATATCAAGGGGATTTCCGCTTCTTAAAAGCAAAATGAACGAAAGAATATCCTCATTTTTGCTCGCTGTTTTCCGATTCCTGACGCATGCGCTCCAGTTTCGCGCGGGCACGTTCCGCGCTGCGCCGGCGAAGCTCGTTGACCGAGCTGAGAACCACCCAAAGCACGGCCAGCACGCCGGGCAGAAGAAGCAGCCAGAAGAATCCGGCCAGTCCCCGGTTCTCATATTGGAAGTGCGGAAAATAATAGAAAAACCAGAATACGTCGCAGGCGAACGTCACCGCCAGCATGGAGAGAATTCCCCAGAGAACGCCTTTTTTGTTCCGGTTGGTCCGGTTGACCAGATAGGCGGTCAGAAAGATTCCCCAGCAGACGCCGATTCCGATCAGCACCGCGACCGCTCCGTTCACACTGGAAAGCGCATACAGCCATGTAAACATCTCTCGTCATTTCCCTTCTTCAGACATTGTGTCGTTCCTGTTTCAGTCGCCGCTCACCTTGGCCCATGTATCCTTTAAGCCGACGATCTCGTTCCATGTGTCGCCGTATTTGCTGTCCCGGATGAAATAGCCGCTGCGGACAAACTGGAAGCGCTCGTCGGCGGGAGCTTTCGCGAGGGATTCCTCGAGTTTGCAGCCCCGATGCACGACGACGGAGTTCGGATCGAGAAAATCGCCGAAATCCCTACCCTCCGGCAGCGTGACCATATTGGCCTCGGAGAAGAGGCGGCCGTACTCGCGGATCTCGGCGTCGACGCAGTGCGCGGCCGAAACCCAGTGGATGGTACCTTTGGTTCTGTGGCCGTCGGCGGGCATGCCGTTTCCGGTCTCGAGATCGGCGGTGCAGCGGATTTCGGTGACGGTTCCTTCGGCGTCCGTCTCATAGCCGGTGCAGGTCACGAGGTACGCGCCCATCAGGCGGACCTCCCCCTGCGGCTTGAGGCGGAAGAACTTCGGCGGCGGCTCGGGCAGGAAGTCGCTCCGCTCGATCCAGAGTTCCCGCGTGAAGGCGACCTTCCGGCTGCCGGCATTCTCGTCGTTGACGTTGTTCGGCAGCTTAAAATAATTAATCTCCCCTTCCGGGAAATTTTCGACGACGAGCTTCACCGGGTCGATCACCGCCAGACGACGCTCGGCGGCGCGGTTTAATTCGTCGCGGATGCAATGCTCAAGCACTTCGATGTCGACCATGCTCTCCGCCTTGGAGACGCCGGCCGTCTTGATAAATTCAATGATCGCGGAGGGCGTGTATCCGCGGCGGCGCATACCCTTGAGCGTCGGCAGGCGCGGATCGTCCCAGCCGTCCACGACGCCGTTCTCGACGAGCATGCGCAGATACCGCTTGCTCATCACGGTATGCGTGACGTTGAGGCGGGCGAACTCGTACTGATGCGGAACCGGCTCCGGGAACCCGACGTTCTCGACCACCCAGTCGTAGAGCGGGCGGTGGTTCGCAAACTCGATCGAGCAGCAGGAATAGGTGATGCCCTCGAGCGCGTCCTGAATCGGGTGGGCGAAGTCGTAAAGCGGATAGATGCACCATTTGTCGCCCTGACGGTGGTGGGTCTCGCGCTTGATGCGGTAGATCGCCGGATCGCGCAGATTCATATTCGGGCTCGCGAGATCGATCTTCGCGCGGAGCGTCTTGGCGCCGTCCTCAAACTCGCCGGCGCGCATCCGGCGGAAGAGATCAAGGTTCTCCTCCGGGGTCCGGTCACGGTAGGGGCTGGGACGGCTCGGCTTGCCGGCGTCGCTGCCGCGGTACTCCTGCATTTCGTCGCGGGAAAGATCGTCGACATAGGCCTTGCCGTCGAGAATCAGCTTCTCGGCAAATTCATAGCATTTGTCGAAATAATCGGAGCCGTAATAGATGCCGCCGGTCGGCTCGTAACCGAGCCAGCGGATATCCTCCAGAATAGACTGCACATACTCGTCGTCCTCGCGGGCCGGATTCGTATCGTCGTAGCGGAGATTAAAAAGGCCGCCGTATTTCTCCGCGGTGGAGGCGTTGATCCAGATCGCCTTCGCGCTTCCGATGTGTAGGTAGCCGTTCGGCTCCGGCGGAAAGCGCGTGTGGACCGGTTTCGTGGAACCGGCGGCGCGGTCGGCGTCGATAATATCATGAATAAAATTGGATACTTCTTCCGGCATGATCTTCTCCTCTGTTTCCATACAAATTCTTCGAAACGGGGCCCGGCCGGAAAACCGACGGCCCCGCCGTATTTATAAAATCAAACGAAAAACGGCGCGCGGGGAATTCTTTTCGGGGTGGGCTTTTGGCCTCCCGGCGGTTTCCTCCTGCGCCCCTTTAAAAAGCCGCGGAAATCCACTTCGGCAGACTTTTGCATGAGGCCCGACAATGTTCCGCCGCGCGGAAAGCGGCCTATAAAGGGCGTTTCAGAACGGGCGTTTTTCCTCCGGACTCCGTTTTTGAGCACCAAAAAGGGCCGTGGAAATCCACGTTTGTAGAGTCGCAGGTTAAATTTTGCGGCACAAAGCGCGCCGCAAAAGACGAATTTAAAGCCGCTCCAATGCCGAAGCGAGCCTTGCCCGGACTCTTTTTGCGCCCATGACGCGCATTACTTCGTACATATCCGGGCTGTTGACCCGGCCGGTGACCGCCATGCGGAGCACCGCGGAAAGATCGCCGACGTGGCCTTTATAAAGCTCGGGATGCTGTCGGTATTCCTTCGGCAGCGCGGCATAACCGTGGGCGGTACAGAGGTCACGGATCTTCTGGAACCATGCCTCCTGATCGTCGTGCTCATCATAAAGCGCCTGATATTCCGTGAGCACGGCGCGGAGATCCTCCGCGGGCACGTTCTCCGGGTATTCGCTGCCGGGAACGAACCATTCGTCGAAGAAAAAGGCCATGTACTCCCGGAATTCGCTCCAGACGGCGATATCCTTTCTCGGCTTCGGAATGCCGCGGCCGATGGAAAGAATCGCCTTCGTATAAGCCGGGGCGGCCGTGAGAAGAGCGTGAAAATCCGGCGCATACTGTTCCGCCCATGCGGTCAGGTAGCCCCAGACTTCCTCCGTCGTCATCATGGCGACGACGTTGCGGGAGACGTCGCGGAGCTTGTCGAGATCAAAAAGCGAACCGCTGACGCTCATTTTGTTGGTGGTGAATTTGAAATCGCCGATCGGAGCGGCCGGATTGGCGAGGCGCCACTCCTCAAAGTTGGAGTTGAGCAGCGTCATCAGGTATTCCATGACGGAAGGGACCGGATAGCCCTCGGCAAAATAATAATCCAACGCGAGCTCCGGATCCTTGCGCTTGGAGAGCTTGCGCTTGCTGCCGCCGTCCATCTTCATGAGCTGGGCGGTATGGACATATTTCGGCGGCTTCCAGCCGAGCGCCTGAAAGAGCTGAACGTGAAACGGCCATGTCGCGATCCACTCCTCGCCGCGGACGACGTGCGTCGTGCGCATCAGGTGGTCGTCGATCACATGCGCGAAATGGTAGGTCGGGATGCCGTCGGATTTGAGCAGGACGATGTCCTGATCGTTCTCCGGCATGTCGATCTTCCCTTTAATGAGATCGGTCAGGTGAAGATATTTCTCCGGGTCGCCCTCGCTGCGGAAGCGCAGTACCCAAGGCTTTCCGGCATCCAGCTCCCCTTTTATCTCTTCAAAACTGCGGCCGCGCCAGACGGCCCATTTGCCGTAATAGCCGGGATTCGCCTTCTCCGCTTCCTGCCGCTCGCGCATTTCCGCGAGCTCCTCCTCGGTGCAAAAGCAGGGGTAGGCCCTGCCCTCCGACACGAGCTTTTTGGCAAAGACGTGATAGATCTCCGCCCTCTGCCTTTGGCGGTAGGGACCGTAATTGCCGAACTCCCCGCCGTTTTCCAAAGCGCCCTCGTCGAACTGAAGGCCGAATTTATGGAAGACATCGAGAATCTTCTCCACGCCGCCCTCGACCTGCCGCTTGAGGTCCGTATCCTCGATGCGGAGATAAAATATGCCGCCGGACTGATGGGCCAGACGCTCGTCCGTCAGGGCGCCGAAGAGGTTCCCCAGATGCATAAAACCGGTCGGGCTCGGCGCGATCCTCGTGACTTTGGCCCCTTCGGGCAGGTCCCTCTTCGGGTATCTTTCCTCCATCTCCTCCGGCGTCGCGGTGACGTTCGGGAAAAGCAACTCGGCAAGCGCCGCATCCTCCATAACTTCTGTGTCCTCCAGTCGGTAAAATTTACATACGCAATTAAGATACCATAAGCGGGCGTTTTTCGCAAGAATGTGTTGCCGGGAATTTCGGCTTCCGCCCGGATAATTTTATTTTTTAGTTAGATTTCTCTTATTATTTAGTTAATTCTTGATTTTTACGCCGGAAAAAGTGGAAAAGCGAATTCCGGCCTGTTATAATGAAACCGGGTTTTCCGAAAAAAAACGCGGTGCACCCGCCGCAGAAAGGATCGGGATCATGCAGAAAAGGGAAAGAAGACTCGGCGACCGCTACGACGGACGGAAGATCCGCACTTTGCCGCCGATGGACTATGTCGCTCCCTTCATTATGAAAACGCGGAACGATGCCAGCAACCTTTTCGGCGGTTCGGCTGAACTGGGCAGGATCGAAAACTATATCCGAGGAAAAAGAAAAGAGGAGGGGCTCGACGGTTTCGGCTTCATGCACGTCATCGTGGCCGCCTACGTCCGCCTCGTCTCCCAGAAACCAGGGCTCAACCGCTTCATCGCCGGCCAGCGCATCTACCAGCATGAGGACATCACCCTTTCCATGATGGTGAAGAAGTCCATGGAGCTCAATGCGCAGGAGACCGCCATCAAAGTCGTGTTCCAGCCCGAGGACAGCATTTACGAAGTCTATCATAAAATGGAGGACGCCATCGCCGTGGCCAGACAGGAGGGCGATACGACGACCCTCGATTTTGTCGCACGGGCGCTGGTCTGGATGCCGAGCGTGCTGCTCCGGGCATTTATTTCTTTTATCGGCCTTCTGGATTATTTCGGCATCATGCCGAAAGTGCTGCATCAGGCCTCCTGTTTCCATTGCAGTCTTTTTATCACAAACCTCGGCTCTCTGGGCATTCCGCCGGTCTACCATCACCTTTATAATTTCGGCACCTGCCCGGCCTTCATCGCGTTCGGCGCAAAACGGACGGTCTACGAGACGCAGAAGGACGGCTCCGTTGAAAAGCATCGTTACATAGATTACAAATTCACTTCGGATGAGCGGATCTGCGACGGCCATTATTTCGCCACCGCATTTAAGGAATTCGACCAGCTCCTCCGCCACCCCGAGATTCTGGATAAACCGCCGGAGACCGTCGTCGAGGACATCGACTGAGCACGGCGGCTGCCGGATGCTCTTCCCCCGTGCCGCCGACGGCATGGCGCCGTCCTTTCTCGCCTTCACATAGGGCGGGCATGGGAACGGCGGCCCGCAAAACACAGAAACACGGCCGCCAAAACCGGTCCCTCGACAATACGGCCCTCCGGAACGCTTGAGTTTTTCTCAATGATCAAAGGAGGTTTCGGACGGCCCGTCTTTTTGGCCGCCCAGATAATCCATAGCCCCTCAGGGGCGATGAAGGAGGTTCTTCATGGGTTTTACCGCTGCGATCACCACATTGATTGTTGTTTTTCTGCTGCTCGCCCTTGCCGTCGTCTGGATGACGACGCCGAACCGCCGCCGCCCGTTCGACCTGCCTCTGGTCTGGGCGCACCGGGGCCTCCACGACGAGACAAAGCCGGAAAATTCCCTCGCCGCCTTTTGCGCCGCCGCGGAAAAGGGGCTGGGCTCCGAGCTCGACGTCCGACTGACCAAGGACGGCGTGCCGGTGGTGTTTCATGACACAAATACGGCGTGCATGTGCGGGGTTGACCGGACCGTTGCGGAAACCGACTGGGCCGTACTCCGGGAGCTTCGGCTTTGCGGCACAGAGGAACATATCCCGCTGCTTTCCGAGGCGCTGGAGGCCTTGGACGGCGCCCCGCTGCTCTGCGAGCTAAAGTGTGCGGCGGATCCGGCGGACTGCACGGTCTGCGAAAAGACCGCGCCGCTGCTGGACGCCTACGAAGGGCCGTTTGTGGTGGAATCCTTCAGCCCGTACATTCTTAAATGGTTCCGGGAAAACCGGCCGGACGTCATCCGCGGGCAGCTTTCCTGCGACCTGCGCCATCTCACAAGCGGCAAGCGCGCGCTCGCGTTCCTGCTCGGAAATTTTTTCACGAATTTCCTCGCAAGACCGGATTTTCTCTCGTGGAATTTCCGGGATTCCACCTTTGGGTTCCGTCTCTGCCGCTATTACGGCACACGGATCGCCGCGTGGACATTGCGCTCCGCAGACGAGGTCGGGCAGGCCGTCGAAGCCGGCGCCAGCTCGTTTATTGCGGAAAATTTCGACCTGTCGGAGGTTTTTTCGTAAGATGAAAGAGATTTTTGTTGAAGGCCGGACGCTGCCTGAAGCTTATCACAAAGCCATTCTCGCTCTGTATGAACAGGGCGACCTGCTCTCCTGCTCCGACTGGGGCCAGATGCAGAAGGAGGTCAGCATGACCTTCGTCGTCGACGAGGCCCTCGCCGAACCGATGGTCAGCCGGCTCTACATCGGCGGCTTCTATGAGCTTCAGCAGTATATGATGGAGATTCTCGACGGTATCCTCGATTTCAAGATCGGCGAGGGCAACTGCTGGGAATACACCTACCACGACCGCTACGCGAAACAGCTTCCCTTCATCCTCGCGGAGCTTCGCCGGAACCCCGACACCCGCCGCGCCATTATGAATATCCGGGATTTCGAGGTCGACAGCAAAAACGCCGATCCCGCCTGTCTGCAGAGCATCCAGTTCTTCATCCGGGAGGGAAAGCTTCACTGCAAGGTGATGATGCGCTCCAACGACGCGCCGCAGGCTTCCTTCATGAACGCCTTCGCGTTTATCATGCTCCAGAAAAAAGTGGCGGACGAGCTCGGTATACCGGTCGGTTCCTACACCCACCGCGCCAACAGCTATCACGCCTATGAAAAGACTTTCCGCATGCTGGAACAGTACGCCGAGGCCATCAAAACGAAGCCCATGGAGGAGCTGACCTACGAATACGAAGGTTTTTACAAAGACATGATGGAGGAGAGCATCCCCGACATCCTTGCCGCCGTCGAAAAACTGAAGGAGCGTTCTCCCATATGAGCAACAAAGAGGATAAGACCAACGTCATGCGGATGCTGGATCAAAAAAAGATCCCCTACACGCCGCACGGCTATGAGCATGAGGGGGACGAACCGGTCGACGCCTTCTCCGTCGCGGAGAAAACCGGCATCCCGATTGAACAGATCTATAAAACATTGGTAACGAGGGGCGCTTCGGGCGGCTATTTTGTATTCGTCGTGCCCGGCGGCGCTTCGCTCGATCTCAAAAAAGCGGCAAAGGCGGCCGGGGAAAAATCCATCGCCATGATTAAGGTTTCGGAATTGCTGCCGCTGACCGGATACATCCGCGGGGGCTGCTCGCCGATCGGCATGAAAAAACCTTTCCCCACCTGGTTCGACGAATCCGCGCTCGCTCAAAGGACCATCTCCGTCAGCGGCGGACGCATCGGCAGACAGGTGGAAGCCGCGCCTGCCGATCTGATCCGTATGGCCAGCGCAAAGACCGCAGATCTCCGCTCGGAAGAAAAAGTAGAAGAAGAACAATAAAGAAACGGCAAGCCTTGTTTTGAGGTTTGTCGTTTTTTATGTCTGCTTGTCCGGCATGGATCGGTCCGCGGCGCTTTTTCTTTCTTCCGGACGTCGCAAAGCTGTATGCAAAAGGCATTTTTTATATTGCTTTTTCTCATTGCGGCGGAGGGTGGAAACGGCTGTTCATTCGACGAGGCACCGGTTTTCAGTTTATAGAAATGCTTATCATCGGTTTCTCTGTTTTCGCGGCATGGATAATGCCAACCGAAAAAAACATTGGTGAAAATAAAGGCTGTGGGCCGGACGCCTTCGTCGGACAACTCGGATCGGAAGGCGACCCTGCCACGATATTCTCCGGAAAAGGAGCGCCCAAATCCCCAAACGGCAAAGTTTGTGCGGCGGGTGAAGCCATCGTTCGAGCGGGTAGGTGAACGTATGCGGAAAACCTGCCCGGCCATTTTATTACGATTAGTATTATTTTCCCTTTAAAAAACGGGCCCTATTTCTTTTTTCCGGAAAGCGGTTCGCCCTTTCAAAATCATCACCTCTTTGCTTGACAGGAACGGTGTAAGTGGCTATAATAATAAAAATCTTCTACATTTGTCGAAGCCGTTCGGAGAAAAGAAGGTGTTTTTATGGCGAATAAGATTCGGACGCTGCCCGAAACGGAGCTGGCCGTGATGATCGCGCTCTGGAATTCGGAAGCACCGCTCACCGGCACCCAGATCGAAGAGGCGCTCGGCGACAGTCACGGCTGGGCGACAACGACCGTGCTCACCTTTCTTTCCCGGCTTGTAAAAAAAGGATTCGTCCTCTGCGAAAAAAAAGGGCGCGGCAATTTTTATTCGGCAAAGGTCACCAAGACGGAATATCTCGACTGCGAAAGCAACCGATTTCTGGACCGTTTTTACGACAGCTCCGTCATGAACTTTTTTCTCTCCGCCTGCGTACCGGAACAGCTCTCCGACGAAGAAGTCGATCAGCTCGAAAAGGTCGTCTACGGGATCCGCAGCCGAAAACATCCGGCCAGCTGAATTAGAATCCAGAATGCGTATCCGGGAAACCGGGATACGCATTTTTTCATCAACGGCGCTTTCCGGAGACGCGGCAGGAAAGGAAGGCTGCCCCTGAATTTTCCCCCAAAAAGCAGCGGCCCACCGGAGAATTCATCGCCCGGAAGAACAGGTTTCGCGGCAGGCTTTAAAATATACCGAACTACAAATATAATAATTATGATTATATTTTAACAATATTTGGCTTATTTACGGCATTTTTTATTAAGGAGGTACAAAGATGGAAGAGACAATCCGGACGGAACTGTTTTCCCTTGCCGAGCCGGACTACGCTGCCTTTTCCGGAAAATTGATCCCGCAGGAGGAGCATTTGCTCGGCGTACGTGTGCCGATACTGCGCCGGATGGCAAAGGAACTCTGCAAAGCGGATTGGAGACATGCTCTCTCTTTCGGGGAGGATCTGTTTTTTGAGGAGACGATGCTCCGTGGCATGGTGATTGCCGGCGCGGCCATGCCGACAGAGGAACGGCTGCGATATACCATGGAATTTCTGCCGCGGATTCGGAACTGGTCGGTCTGCGACAGCTTCTGCGCCTCCTTCCGGGACATCGGAAAAAACCGACAAATCTATCTTCATTTTCTGACTCCGCTGCTCGCCGACGAGCGGGAGTTCACCGTCCGTTTTGCGGAAGTGATGCTTCTCGACCATTTTGTGGAACCGGAATTTGTCCCCGCACTGCTGGAGCTTTACGGCTCCGTCCGGCATTCCGGGAGTTACGCAAAGATGGCCTGTGCCTGGGGCATTGCGACCTGCTATGCCGCTGCGCCGGAGGAGACGGAATGCTGGCTGCTTCAGGCTGATCTCGACCGCGAGACCTTCCGTCTCGCGCTGAAAAAGATCGCCGAGTCTTTCCGGACCCGGGAGCGCGGCCGGGAACTGTATCGGATTTATGGAAAGCTTCCCTCCGGTTCGGCCCGAAACGCTTCCGGAAGATGATCGAATTTTACAGTCGAAATAATCCTATTTGTATTATATGTGGACTCATCGGACCCCCGTTCAACCGGCATCTTCCCTTATCTCTAAAGGGATGTCCGATTCTAATCCCCTGACAAGACGCCGAACAGGAGCGTTTCTGTATCGCCCGCTCCAACTTGCCAAAACAGTGAGGCCCGACCGTTTGGCTCATACTTCCCGAAAAAATACGTTGTTCGATGTGAAAAGCAATATATTTTTTGGACCCCCGGTAAAGCGAGGGTAAGTGAAAACGACAAAAAAGAACCCCTGTTCCTTACGGACGGGGGCTCTTTGGCTGAACAAAAACTTATTCGCCGATCTCGATGACGACACCGGAACCAACCGTATGGCCGCCTTCACGAATGGCGAAACGAAGACCCTTTTCGATGGCGATCGGGGTGATCAGTTCGACGTTCATCTCGACGTTATCGCCAGGCATGCACATCTCGACACCGGCCGGCAGCGTGATGACGCCGGTAACATCGGTGGTGCGGAAGAAGAACTGCGGACGATAGTTGTTGAAGAACGGAGTATGACGGCCGCCTTCATCTTTCTTCAGGACGTAAACCTGACCGACGAACTTGGTGTGCGGATGGATGGAGCCGGGCTTGCAGACGACCTGTCCGCGCTCGACTTCGTTTCTCTGGATGCCACGAAGCAGCAGACCTACGTTATCGCCGGCCTCGCCGTAATCCAGAATCTTGTGGAACATCTCAACGCCGGTGATGACGGATTTCTTCTTCTCATCGGAAAGACCAACGATCTCGACTTCGTCGCCGATCTTGATCTGGCCACGGTCGATTCTGCCGGTGACGACGGTGCCGCGTCCGGTGATGGTGAAGATATCTTCGATCGGCATCAGGAACGGCAGATCGGATTTACGTTCCGGAGTCGGAATGTAATCGTCAACCGCATCCAGAATGGCCTGAATGGGCTTATAGCACTCGGCGTTCGGGTCGTTGGAGG
>DAOSWK010000053.1:0-11338 GCA_035593545.1 Oscillospiraceae bacterium
GTGTCTGGTCACGGACGATGTGCCTCTGCCCCGTCTGATGCACGAGGGGCATTTAAATTATGTGGCCCGCCGGGCAATCGCTCTTGGGCTGGACCCTTTAAAAGCGATTCGCTTCTGCACGATCAATCCGGCGGATCGTCTGCGCCTCTATGATACCGGCGCGCTGGTACCGGGGCGGCGGGCGGAACTGATGCTGGTGGAGGACCTGCGGGAACTGCGCCCTTCTTTGGTGATGACCGGCGGCGTTCCCATTTGGCAGGACGGCGTCTTTTCGGTCCGGCTGCCGTTCGGCTCCGGAAAGGATGTCTGGGGAACGGCGCTGCGGGACTCTCTGCGGCTGGAGCGGTTCTCCCCCGCGGATTTCGAGATCACCTGCGCGGTTCCGCCGGATTTTCAGGGCGGGCGCGCGCTGGTCAATCTGATCGGACAGGACGGCGTCTCCCTGCATACGAAACGGGAACAGCGGGAAATTCCTTTGCATTTGATTTCTCCCGGCCTCGCAAAACCGGATACCTCCGGCCTGCTGCGCATGACGGTCTGGAACCGCTACGGCGAACACCGGCACGGTACGGCTTTGGTGAGCGGCATGGAGGGCTTTTCCGGCGCTCTGGCGCTGACGTACGGCCACGACTCCCATAATCTGAGCGTCTACGGCAGCGATCCGGACGATATGGCCGCCGCCGCCAACGCGCTTTTGGAGACGCACGGCGGTATCTGCGCGGCGCAGGGCGGAAAGGTGCTGGCGCTGGTGCCGCTGCCGCTGGCGGGCCTGCTGAGCGAAAAACGTCCGGCGGAACTGCTGAAGGAACTGGACGCCTTTCTCGAAGCCTGTCGCCGGATAGGATTTCGCCACAGAGATCCTTTATCCCTTCTTACGCTGCTGCCTCTGGCGGTCTCTATGGAGATTCGCTGCACGGATAAGGGACTTTTGGATACGGCCAACCGCCGGTTTCTTCCCCTTGTAGAGAAAATCGAGGAGGGAACGATATGAAAGCAAAAAAACAGGCCTTTCTGCTGGCGCTGCCCGCCGGCTTGGGACTTCTCGTGTTTTTCATCGTGCCCATGACCTATATTCTGATCCGCACCTTGGCGGAAGACGGCTTTGCGGATTTTTCCGGGTTTTTTACCGATCCTTTTTATTTAAATATTCTTTGGACCACCGTGCGTGTCTCACTGGTCTCCACGGCGGTTTCCCTGCTTTTGGGATACCCCACGGCCTATTTTATCGCCCGCACCCATTCCCGCCTCAAGAGCGTCATGATGATCGTCATCCTGTTTCCGTTTTTGGTGAGCGCCGTGGTGCGTTCCTACGGCTGGATCGTTATACTGGGCACCAACGGATTGCTCAATCAATTTTTGTTGGGATTGGGAATCCTTTCGGAACCTCTTAAAATCGTCAACACGGAGACGGCGGTCGTCATCGGTATGATCCACCTGCTGATCCCCTATATGATTCTCTCGCTGGTCGGCGTGCTCCAGAGCATCGATCCCAATGTGGAATACGCGGCTTACAGTCTGGGGGCCGGCCCCGTCAGGACGTTTTGCAAGGTGATTTTTCCGCTGAGCACGCCGGGCATCATCTCCGGGTGCGTGTTGGTCTTCACCATGAGCATGACCTCCTACGTGACCCCGAAGCTATTGGGCGGCTCCAAATTCCGGATGATGGCCACCATGGTGGTACAGGAAATCAACGTCAATTTCGATTGGGGCGCGGCCTCGGCCATCAGTTATATTTTGCTGGCGACGATTCTGGCCGTACAGGTTGCGGTAGTTCTCACAACCTCCGGTTACATGAAACGGATGGGAGGCGGGAAAAATGCGTGAACGCCGTGTGAATTGGGTCTGCACGCTGACGGCGGTATTGGTGATGCTTTTTCTTCTGGCGCCTCTGCTGGTCATCATTCTGGCTTCTTTTACGCCTACCCCGCTGGTAACGTTTCCGCCGCAGGGTTTTTCCCTCAAATGGTACGCCAACGTATTCTCCGCCTCCAACAATTTTATCAGCGGCCTCGGCAACAGCCTCAAGATCGGCATTTTGGCTACGGCGCTGGATGTGATTCTGGGCGTGCTCGCGGCGCTGAGCGTGTGCCGCTACAATTTTTGGGGCAAAAATATTCTGCTCAACTATTTCACTTCGCCCATGTACGTGCCGAGCGTGGCGTTCGCCTTCGTCCTGCTGCAAGTTTACAGTCAGATCGGCGGCATTCCCGGTCCGGTTCGCATTTTTATCGGCCACTTCATCATCATCTTGCCGTATATCGTGCGCAACACCGTCTCGGTGCTTCACGTATTTAACTGGACGCTGGAGGATGCGGCGTCCTCTTTGGGAGCGAACCCGGCGAAGGTATTTTTCCAGATCACGATTCCCATCGCCAAGCCCGGTATTCTGGCCGGGGCTCTGTTGGCATTCCTCTATTCTTTCGATGAGGTCGCCCTGAGCAGCCTGCTTTCCACGCCGAAGTTCATCACGCTCCCCATTCGCATTATGAATTACATGGAGCTGACCTTCGACCCGACTTTGGCGGCCATCTCCACCCTGCTGATCTTGGGCTCTCTGGTGCTGATTGTGCTGATGGAAAAATTTATCGGACTCGATATGTTTGTGAAATAAGAGGGAAAGGAAGCGCTTATGGCTACACTGGAGCTTCGAAAGCTTACCAAAAAATTCGGCGATTTTACCGCCGTCAGCGAAATGGATTTGCAGGTGGCGGACGGCGAGATGATCGCCTTGCTGGGTGGCAGCGGCTGCGGCAAGACCACAACCCTGCGCATGATCGCCGGATTTACCGAACCCTATTCCGGCTCGATTCTGGTGGACGGTCAGGATGTGAGCAAGATCCCGCCCTACCGGCGCAACATCGGCATTTTCTTTCAGAATTACGCGCTGTTCCCTCATATGACCGTCTTTGAAAATGTGGCTTTCGGCCTGAAGATGCAGAAGCTCTCCAAGGCGGAAATCCGCGAAAAAGTGGAGGATATTCTCCGGCTGGTGAAGCTCCCGGGGATGGATAACCGTTATCCGCGCGAGATTTCCGGCGGACAGCAGCAGCGGGTGGCTCTGGCCCGGGCGCTGGTCACCAGACCTAATATTCTGCTGCTGGACGAGCCTCTCTCCAATCTGGACGCCAAGCTCCGGGTGGAGATGCAGGTGGAGATCAAACATATCCAAAAGGAAGTCGGCATTACCACCATCATCGTGACCCACGACCATGAGGAAGCGGTCTCTCTGGCGGACCGCGTCATCGTGATGAATGAGGGAAAGACCCTGCAAATGGGTACTCCCCGGGAGGTATTCGACCATCCCAACAGCGCCTTTGTGGCGGATTTTATGGGCTTTTCCACGTTTATCGACGGCATTCTGGGCGCGCCTGAGGAAAACGGTCTGCGCCCCGTTCTCTGCGGCGGCGTCACGCTTCATGTTCTTGAGAGCGCGGCGGAAGGGCTCGAAACCGGCGCGGCCTGCACGCTGGCTATCCGTTCCGAAAATATGGAGTTGGTGGATGGGCCCGGGACGGATGTGGCGGCCGGCACCGTGCGGACTTCCACATACAAAGGCCATCGCACCCGACTCGAGGTGGAGAACTGCTTCCCTGGAATGGTATTCCCCGAAGTAAACGGATATATGGAAACGACCGGCGGAAAGCAGGTATTTGTGCGCTTCCCCGCCGACCGGATCTGTATATATAAAAAGCAATAGAAACCGGAAACCCAAATCAGAATCAAATGGAGGACTAAACATGAAAAATCCGAAACGTATCCTTGCATTGGTACTGGCGCTTGTGATGAGCCTCGCCCTGGCGGCCTGCGGCAACACGGCCGAGTCCGAATCCACCTCCGAATCTTCGGAAGTCCCCGCCGAGACCTCTTCCGAAGCCGTCGTCGAGGAAGAAACCCCCGATTTCGACGGCGCCGAACTGGTTGTCGCCACTTGGGGCTGGGCGGAAGCCGGCCTCAAAGCCCTGAGCGCGGATTTTGAAGCCAAATACAACTGCACCATCGTGGTGGATCCCACCAGCGGCAACGGCGACCGTCTGAACAAACTGATCGCTGAAAAAGACGATCCCACTGCCGACGTCGCTCTGCTGACCAAGAGCTTTGCCGAAACCGGCAATCAGCAAGGCCTTTTCGAAACCATCGATACCAACGTCGTCACCTCTCTGGGCGATCTCTACGACTTCGCCGTGAATGCCGACGGATACGGCCCCTGCTATTCCCTGTGCCGCTACGGCATCATGTATAATGCGGACGCTCTGACCGCCGCCGGTCTGGACGCCCCCACCTCCTATCAGGATCTCTTTGACGATAAATATGCCGGCATGGTCGCCCTGCCCGACATGACCTCCACCGCCGGCCCGTATATGCTGGTCGCTATGGCCGAAGCGATGGGCGGCAGCCAGGAAGATGTCTCCTCCGCCATGACCCTCATGCAGGAGAAAAAAGATAACATCGCCATCTGGTACACCACCTCCTCCGACGTGGTCACCGCCTTCACCACCGGCGAAATCGCTATCACCGTCTTTATGGATATCAATATGCCCGGCCTTACGGAAAGCGGACTCAACATGGTGTGGGTCGACGCCTCCGAAGGTTCCTTCGCCGCTCCCGCCACCGTCAACGTGGTCAAGAACTGCAAAAACCCCGAGCTGGCCCAGCTCTTTGTGGAATATCTGATCTGTGAAGACACCCAGAATAGAATTGCGGAAGTCATCGACGAAGCCCCCGTCAACAAGAACGCCACCATGCCCGAAGATCTTCAGACCTATCTGGCTTTCGGCGCGGATGCCATGAGCGCTCTTAAAGAATTCGACGATGCTTATATCAGCACCGCCAAGGCCGATTGGATCGATACCTTCCAGAGAACCGTCAACATTCAGTAATCGCACATCCGGTTTTTTAAAAACAAAAGGCCCCTGCCGAAAGGCGGGGCTTTTTGTTTTGAGCGAGTTTTCGGATGAAATTTCCGCGCCGCGCGATCTTTCTTTTTCGAAGACAAAAAACAGGCGACGGCGGGGCAAACTTCCGTGCCGCATTCGGTCTTCTTTTCCCAGACCGGACAAAATGCAAAACCATTGTAGAATCCTATTTCCGCGCGACCCGTTTTTTTAAGTCGCGTAAAACACCGGGACGGTTGCGGAGCCAGCCCCCGCGTTGCGCGCCCGGCCCGACAAAAAATCAGGCTGGAATTCATCGGACTTTTCCGCTATACTGATAAAAGAGGAGAAATTATTCGGAGGGATACGGCCATGAAACTGACGATCTTGTCGGAAAACACGTCTTTTGACCCTGCTCTGACGGCGGAATTCGGACTCTCCATCTATGTGGAGAAGGGCGGCGTGCGCCTGCTTTTCGACACCGGCTCCCATGGGGCCTGCCTTGACAATGCCCGCCGACTGGGGATCGATCTGAGCGCGGTGAACGTGATCGCCTTCAGCCATAACCATTGGGATCATTGCGGCGGCTTTCTGCGCCTTGCGGACGAGCTGCATCCGCTCTGCCCGGTTTATGCCCACCGCGGCTTTTTTCGGCAAAAATGGTGGGATCACCGCCATGACGCGCCGCAGGAACCAACCCGCGCGGATACCGTTGAGCCGGTGGGGCCGCCCATGGGTCCGGATTTCTTTTTTCAAAAGGGAATTTCCGGCTTCCGGGAGTTGCCCGGAGACGTGTTTTCGCTGGGGGAGGAGATCTATCTTTTGGGGAATTTCCCCCTGGCCGTCGGTATGGAGGCCGTTTGGCCCTCCTCGTGCATGGAGCTTGCGGACGGGAGCCTTGCCACCGATGAATTTTTGGAGGAGCAGGTCTGCGTGCTCCGCATATCCGAAGGGCTGGTGGTGCTCACCGGTTGCTCGCATAACGGCATCCTGAATATTTTGAGCACGGTACGGGCGCGCTTCCCGGGAGAGGCCATTTGCGCCGTCTTCGGCGGAACCCATCTGGTGCCTCCCGTTCCCGAGCGCATTCAGCATACCGCCGAAGCGTTCCGGGATTCCGAAATCCGGGTTGCCGGGGTGTGCCACTGCACGGGCCCTGAGGCTCTACAGGTCTTTGCCGAATCCGTACCCGCCTATGTTCCGGTGGGAACGGGCTTTCGCTGGGAAGCAAAGGGCTGAGCGATCTTTTTTCCCCGGAGGCGGAGACAATTTATTCCCTGAGAAGAAGTCACACGTTTCTTGAAAAAGGGGTTGTTCTCGACGATTTCCTTGCTGCGGAAAGCCTTCATCCCCCCAAGGGCCGTGACTTGATTCGTGTGAAATCCCCGACGCCGCCCAAGCGCCCAGCCCTGTGAACGATGGAAACGATGGGAACGACAGCGATGAAGGCCGGCATCCGACACCGCCCCCAAAGTACCATTCTAAAATTGCCGAAAAAAAGACGGAGCACGGAAGATACCGTTCGTGCCCCTTCTTTTTATTCTGTAAAGTCACTTGACGTCTCCGTCGTTGAAAGGATCTCCGCACTGCGGGCAGAATTTTGGCGGATGGGCCGGATCCTCCGGTTCCCAGCCGCATTTGTCGCACTTATAAAGCGGCTCGCCCGCCGGTTTCTTGGCTCCGCATTCCATGCAGAACTTGCCTTTGTTGACGGCGCCGCACTGTGGGCAGGTCCAGCCCTCCGGTTTTGCTTCCGGCTTCTTCGCGCCGCATTCGAGGCAGAATTTGCCCGTATTGCCCTTATATCCGCAGGCCGGGCAGTCCCAGCCCTCGGCGGCCGGCTTCGGTTCCGGTTTCTTCGCGCCGCACTCCAGACAGAATTTGCCCGGGTTGCCTTTATGCCCGCAGGCGGGGCAGTCCCAGCCTTCCGCAGCGGGTGTCGGCTGTTGGCCCATTCCATAGAGGGTATTGGCGTTGACGCCGCCGGCATTCGCGGCCATATTCATGCCCGCAAAGGCCATGAAAGCGCCGCCGTTCCCTTGATTTTTCGCGGCATCCTGCATCGCCTGCGCCTGCGCGCCCGCGAGATTTGCCGCCGCCATCGTCGGATTGCGGAACACCGCGTTCCTCTGAAGCTCCTTGATCATGGCCTCGTCCTCTTCGGAGGCCTTGACCGAGCTGACGCCGAAGCTCACAACCCGGAGACCGCGCAGCTTTCCCCACTTTTCGGAGAGCACGTCGTTGAGGGCGTCCGCCAAATCATCCGTATGGCCCGGCAGCGCGCTGTAACGGATTCCCATCTCGCTGATCTTCGCAAACGCCGGCTGAAGGGCCGTCATCAGCTCGGTCTTGAGCTGGCTGTCGATCGTGCTGCGAAGAAAATCTTCGGTCACGTTGCCGCAGACGTTGGTATAGAACAGCATCGGATCGACGATCCGGTAGGAATACTCGCCGAAACATTTGATGGCGATATCGATGTCAAGCCCGATATTCTGATCCACGACGCGGAAAGGCACGGCGTTCGCGGTGCCGTATTTATTTCCGACAATCTCCTTGGTATTGAAATAATAGATGCGCTGGTCCTTTCCGGTGTCGCCGCCGAACGTGAACCGCTTGCCGATGGTTTTAAAGGTATTGACGATGCCCTCGCCGAGTTTGCCGTAAAAAAGGCTCGGCTCCGTGGAGGCGTCGTATGTAAATTCACCCGGCTCGGCGCAGAAATCCACAACTTTGCCCTGCTCCACGATGATCATGCACTGACCGTCGTTGACCGCGATGAGGGAGCCGTTGGAAATGATGTTCTCCTCGCCCTTGGTGTTGGAACTTCTGGTGCTGGTGCGTTTTATGCCCTTCGTTGCCAGAACATCCTCTTCGAGCGAATCACAATAGAAATATTCGCGCCACTGGTCCGCCAGCGTGCCGCCCGTCGCGCCAAAGAGTGCCTTGATCAGTCCCATACTGCATTCTCCTTTATCGTTTATTTTTTAGGATATGTAAGTTTTTTGTCTTTTATCAAAAAATGAACCCGAAATTTCGGATATGGGCCCGCGCGATTCCTGCGACCGTGCTCACGGAAAACCGGTAAAGAACATTCTCCGGCATGATAGGGACCGCACTTCCTCCCCCCATGGATGCCGCGCGGAAAACCGTACTCCGCCCGTTTTTCGCGCCGGACTTACAGGTTTCAGATTACCGTTATTATACCTCAAAAAAAACGGCCTGTATAGACCAAACTTTATCTTGCCTGCCGCTCCGGCCCGCCGAAAAGGAAGATCCTCCGCTCTGCCCGGTGCCGGCGCCGTCCCCGGATCCCCTACCATGGAAAGCGGATTTTTTTGGAGAATTCCCGCATGAGCACGTGAGGCTGATAAATTAATCAGACAATTTTATCTGTTTTTCCAAAATCTATGAAGAAAATTTGAGGAAACAGCAAAAATACGGCATGACTCGGATAGAATCCGCATTGACGAAACGGAATTATCGCCCTATAATGAGGGCGTATGATAAATATTTACCATAGGAGGCCACAACGATGAAAGTGACCATCAAGGACATTGCCGAAAAACTCGGCATCTCCACCACCGCGGTGTCTCTGGTGCTCAACAACCGGGACAACCGGATCTCCTCAGAGAAAAAGGAACTGATCATCCGCACCGCCAAGGAGATGAATTACCATCCCAATCAGGCCGCGGTCACCTTTGTGAAGAAAAACAGCCGGACGATCGGGCTGATTATCCCCGACCCCAGCAATATGTTCTTTGCCGATCTCACGAAGGGCGTCGGCGATGCGGTCGAGAGGGACAAGATGAGCCTGATCATCGCGAGCACGCACGACATCGCCAAAAACGACCTTAGCTATCTCGATATGTTTATCTCCGCCGGCACCGACGCGATCATTCTCACGATCGCCTCAGATTCCACCTCCGGGTTGATTCCTCTATATCAGAGTGCGATCGAGGCATACGGCAAACCCGTCGTCATGGTTGACCGCTATGTGATGTCGGTCGGCTGCTCGGCCGTCACGCTCAATCACCGCAAGGGCGCCTATGTCGCGCTGCAGCATCTCTTCTCCTTAGGGCATCGAAAAATTGCCTGTCTGACCGGGCCGCGGTATCTGCTCAACACTTCGGAGCTGTTAGAGGGTGTGCGTGCCGCTTACCGCGACAACGACATCCCGTTTGACGAAAGACTTGTGATCGAGGGCAACTACCAAGTCTCAGGCGGGATGAAAGCGGCGGAAGAGATTGTGAAAGAGGGCTGCACCGCGGTCTTTTCCTTCAACGATATGATGGCTTACGGCCTCTATAAAAAATTTGCGGACTTCGGCATCCGAATTCCGGAGGATATCTCCGTCGTGGGATTTGACGACGTCTTTTTCTCCGACCTTTTGGATCCGCCGCTGACAACGATCAGGCAGCCCGCCTATGCGATCGGCGAAGGTGCCGCAATGCGCGCGCTTTACGAGATTCAGCATCCGAATGAGGAAAAAATGACGACCTTCTTTGAACCCACTTTGAAAATCAGAAAGAGCACCCGGGCTCTCTGAGTCCCGGAAGGCATTATGAATAACGCTTTGAGGTGAACATTATATGAATTTGCTGAGCTTCGGCTCCGTAAACAAGGATATTGTCTATCATGTCGACCACATCGTCCGCGAAAAGGAGACCATTTCCTGCCGGAACATGACGATGGGCATCGGCGGAAAAGGGCTCAATCAGTCCATTGCGCTGAGCCGGGCCGCCGGATCGGCCTGTCTTGCGGCAAGGGTCTGTGAAAAAGACGGCGAACTTCTGGTTTTTCTCCACGCGCAGAATGTCGACACCCGCTTTGTGGAGATCTGTCCGGAGAGAACCGGCCATGCGATCATTCAGGTCGACCAGAACGGACAGAACAGCATCATCGTGGCTCCCGGCGCAAACGCCGGATTCACGCCGGAATATGTCGGGCGCGTCTTCGACGAATTTCGGAACGGGGCCGTCGTTCTCCAAAACGAGATCAACCTGATCCCGGAAATCTTGAAAAAAGCCCATGAGGCGGGCAACCTTGTTCTGTTTAACCCCTCCCCGTTTTCCGACGCGATCCTGAGGGAGTATCCGCTGGAGCTCGTGGATATTTTTGTCGTCAACGAGGTGGAGGGCGGCGCGATGACCGGAGAACGGGAGCCGGAAAAGATTCTCCGGGCCATGCTGGAGGCCTATCCTTCCTCCAAAACCGTGCTCACGCTCGGAGCGGAGGGCTCCTATTTTGCGGACCGCCGGGGTACCATCTATCAGTCGGCCTTCCCGGCCGAGGTGGCGGATACGACCGCGGCCGGCGACACCTTTCTCGGGTATTTTCTCAGCAGCTATACGAAAACCTCCGACCCGAAGGAGGCTCTGCGCCTCGCAAGCAGGGCCGCCGCCATCGCCGTATCGAGGCCCGGGGCCGCGGCATCCATTCCGTTCTTTGAGGAACTGGCCTGATCGCTAAAACGGATTCCTTACCTTTTTCGACGTAAGATACCGGGAAAGACGGTTCAACTATCCTTTACATGAAATGAAAAACAGGGGGACAGGCCCGCAGCCCGTCTCCCTGTTTTCTATTTTTTATGCGCCGGAAATAAAGCATCCCCCCGGTGGAAATCCGAAGCCCGCTTTTCGTCAGCCAAGCCTCTCGTAAGCGGCGGCCCCGCCGGTCAGAATCCAGTGATACAGGAGTCGGCAGACCAGAATCAGCACCGCGGTCACGATACCCATCGCCATGCTCATCGGCATCAGGAGCGCCAGCCCGTACCCGGCACCGGCCATCGCCATGACGGCGATCATGCTTACGCACAGCGCGATCAGGACGGATGCTCCGTTTTTGACCGCCTGCGTCTCGTTGGTCCAGTCCAGATTCGGATGACGTAGGTTTGCCGCCAATCCGGCCAGCGCGGTAAATCCCGTGAACGTGAGCGGCGTGAGCAAACACCAGATGAGCTCCGGCCACGACGGATGAAGGGCGAGAATCAGGCCCGCCTCTGCGATCAGAGTTGCCGGACCGGCGACAATCAGATGCACCAGCAGTTTCGCTCTAAGGAGATCCGTCGTATCGACCGGCATGGACCGGGCGATCCAGAGCGTGTTGCCCTCGATCGAAACCGAGGCCGCCGTGATCGTCGTCATGCCGGAGATCATACAGATCACGAGGATCAGGATCGGGCTGTAAAGGCCGTCCGGAAGCGGAATTTTTTCCTTGATATTCAAAAACGGCAGCGCCACGCCACCGACCACAAGAACAAGCGCGCCGAAGCCCGCGTTGATGATATAGGCGGAACTGGAGAGGAAGCGGCGCATCTCCCGCTGATACAGTGCGGCAAAGACGCCCGAGACCTTCTGCATGTTTTCTTTATAGGCAATCACAGCGAAGCCCGGCTTCGCGGTCACGGTGCGGATAAAAGTCTTGGAAACCAGCCAGTAGGCAAGCAAAAACGGCAGAACCAGACATAT
>DAOSWK010000141.1:0-2327 GCA_035593545.1 Oscillospiraceae bacterium
ACGGTCAGCGCGCCGTGATTGGCGAGCAGCACCGCGTCGTGATCCTTGAGCAGCGGCGCGATGGAATCCGGGACTTCCTCCGTGGAAGGCGCCGCATAGGGCGCGACCGGGACTTCTCCCAGATTGATAAAGGCCTCGATCAGCGCGTCGTCCGCGAGCGGAACTCCGGCCGCCGCGTAGGCGGTTGCGGACGGCGGATGAGAATGCACCACAGCCCCGACATCCGGGCGCTCCGCATAGCAGCGCAGATGCATCTTGATTTCACTGGAAGGGCGATAGCCTCCGAAAGCCTCGACGATATCTCCCTTTTCGTCGATGACGACCAGCATCTCCGGTTCCATCAGCTTCTTGCTGACACCGGTGGGCGTTGCCAAGAATCGGCCCTCGCCGAGCCTCACGCTGACGTTTCCGTCGTTGGAGGCGCCCCAGCCGTTTTCACCCATCATGTGGCAGACTTTACAAAGCTGCTTTTTCATTTCATCGATTTCCATAATGACCTCCATTCGAAACGATGCCGGCAGGATTGCACAACCGTGCCCGAACGGCGGAAAACTCATGCCGGCCGGGGATCCGAAAAAGCGGAAAGCCTGCGCGGATCTTTCCGGGGATTCTTCACGATAATACAATGCCATTTGTTAATTGTATAATATTTTTCACTTTTTGGCAATCGCAGGCAGGCAGAAAAGTGTAAAAATTATGTTAAAATTCCGGTCCTTTCGATGCAAAAGACGTTGCCGGAATGCGTTTTTTGTGTTATATTCCATCTGTATTCTTTTCCGAAAGGGATGGCGCTATGGAATTGCCGGAGCGGTGCGAACTCTGTCCGCGCAGATGCGGAGTCAACCGAAAAGGCGGAGAAACCGGCTTCTGCGGCGCCGGAATTTTGCCGAAGGTATGCCGGGCGGCGCTCCATTACTGGGAGGAACCGTTCCTCAGCGGCGAGGCCGGCTCGGGCACCGTCTTTTTCTCCGGCTGTACGCTGCGCTGCATTTTCTGCCAGAACCGGGAGATCAGCCGCGGAAAAGCCGGCGCGGAAATTTCCGTCGGGCGCCTTGCGGAAATCTTTCTGGAGCTTCAGGAAAAAGGCGCAAACAACATCAACCTCGTCACGCCGATGCACGATGCTCCGCAGATTACCGAGGCGCTGGATCTCGCGCGGAGAGACGGCCTCGCTCTCCCGATCGTCTGGAACACCGGCGGCTGGGAACTTGCGGAATCCGTCGCCGCGGTCCGGGCGTATGCGGACATCTGGCTCACGGACTTCAAATATTTCGATGATGAAATGGCGCGGAATTTTTCCGCCGCGGATCGTTATTTTGAGGTGGCCTCCGCCGCGCTGGATCAAATGGTCCGCCAGACCGGGGAGCCGGCCTTCGATGAGAACGGCATGATGAAGCGCGGCGTCGTTGTCCGGCATCTGATGCTGCCCGGCCACTACAACGATACGAAACGCGTGCTCGAATATCTCTCGGAGACCTACGGAAACCGGATCTGGGTGAGCCTGATGAATCAATACACTCCGTTTTACGACGGCGACCGCTACCCGGAACTGCTGGAGACCGTCTCGGACGACGAGTACGCCCGGGCCGTTGCCTGCGCGGAAAAGATGGGTATCGAAAACTGTCTAATTCAGGAAGGCGGCGCGGTCGGCGAGAGCTTCGTCCCACCGTTCGACCTCGAAGGCGTCTTCAAAAAATAGGAGGCCCCCCCGCTCAAAAAGGCGGAATAAAGGAAAAAAGATGCATTTCTCCATCCGTTTTGTCTGGTATTTTCAGGAAAATATCGTTGCCTCAGCCTTTTTCACTTTGGCTGCGGTATTTTTTTGAAATAATTTAAAAAATCACTTGCAAAATCGAATTTTGGGTGTTATATTGTTTTCATGCCAAAAACAGATGTTTTCAGGAGGTGGACTATATGGCTAACGACAACCGGCGCATTCTTGTCAACGCCGACCTTCTTCCCGAAGTCTTGCTCAAGGTTTTGGAGGCAAAGCGTCTCCTTGCCCAAGGCAAGGTACACAATGCTTCCGAGGCCGCAAGGGTGGCCGGCATCTCCCGAAGCGCGTTTTACAAATACAAGGATGGCGTATCGTTTTTCAGCGACGACAAAACCGTGAAGATCATCACCTATTCGTTGACGCTGATGGACGAGCCGGGCATCCTCTCCGCCGTATTGGATCAGATTTCGGAAAGCGGCGCCAACATTCTGACGATCAACCAGAATATTCCGGTGGACGGCGTCGCGCCGGTGACGGTCTCCTTCAGCACCGGCTCGCTCAAAATGCCCGAAAGCGATCTGCTCGAGGCGCTCTCCTTGCTGAAGGGCGT
>DAOSWK010000054.1:0-11221 GCA_035593545.1 Oscillospiraceae bacterium
CTTTGCCCCATATTACAACGGCGACGCCATCTCCATGATGAGCGAGTGCGACGACCTCGACTTCTATATTCCGGAAAACACGAGCATCTTCGTGGATGCTTTCTGTATTCCGGAGGAGGCCAAAAACAAAGAGGCTGCCGAGATGTATATCAATTTCATGTGCGAGCCGGAGGTGGGCGCCGCCAACAGCATCTATGTCGGCTACTCCACGCCGATGACCGCCGCATGGGAACTGCTCGACGAAGATATTCACAACAACAAAGCGGCTTACCCGGATCCGGAGTTTCTGGAAAAACTGGACTCCTTCGCAACGCTTCCGAGAGAAACGAACGAACTTGTCGATCAGCTCTGGACGGAAATCATCGCCTCGGATGCCGGCTCCAGCGGCTGGCTGCTGATCCTGCTGCTCGCGCTGCTGGTCGGAAGTTCCATTGCAGTCAACAGAGTTCACAAATCAAAAAAAAGCAAACAATGATGGACTGAAAAAAGATGTCGAAGAAAAAAATCAAACTGACAAAAAAGAAAATTCTAACCGTAGCGGGGCTGCTGTTGCTCGCGGTGCTGACGGTGCTCGCCTATGTATTCCGCGGCTTTATCGACGTCTGGCTCGAGACAGGAAAGGTCAACAGCGAGAGTTCCGCGATCCAGAGCCTCTATGAGGACGAAAGCGGGACGTCGGAAGCGGAATCCGGCGCGGAGGAAATCCCCGTCAGCAGCCGATTTTATGCGCTGCTTGAACAGAACGAGGATACCATCGGCTGGCTGGATGTGGAGGGCATCGACATCAGCCTGCCGGTGGTGCAACTGGATAATTCCTATTACCTGAAGCATAACTTTTATGGGGAAGAGAGCAGCCACGGCACGCTGTTTCTCTCCCGGTACAACATCGCGGACCCGAACAGCGAGGATTATCCGGACGACTGCCTGATCATCTTCGGTCACAACATGCTGGACGGGACGATGTTCTCCAACCTGACGAAATACCGAAAGATCGATTTTGTCTCCGCCAACCCGTTTGTCTCCTTCGATACGCTCTGGGAGGATTCCGACTATGTGATCGTCGCGGTCTTTGTGGCGAACACGCTGGAGGAACAGGGCGAGCCGTTCCTCTACAATACGATGCGCCGCTTCGATACGGAAGAGGAAAAACAGGAGTTTATCGACGCCGTGACGGAGCGTTCGCTGATTGTCACGAATGTGGACGTCGGAACGGGGGATACGTTCCTGATGCTCTCCACCTGCGACTACGAATTTACAGGGGAACGCCTTGTCGTCGTGGCGCGGAAACTCCGTGCCGACGAGACGAGGGATAGCTTCGCCTCCTATGTCGTTTCGGAGAATCCGGATCCGCTGATGCCGGACATTTGGAACGAGCTGTACGCGAAATAGTCTATTGAACCACAAAAAACCGCCGGAGGGTTTTCTCTCCGGCGGTTTTCTATTGCATTGGAAATTACCGACCCGGCCGGTGAAATAAAAATCTTTAGATAGAAAAAGACCTCCCTTTGCTAAAACAGATGCAAATCTGCCAACCGCATCAAGAAGCAAAGGAAGGTCTGTCTTGGAAGACATACAAAGTTTATCGCCTTTGAAATGGAAATGCCAACACCACATTGTAGTCGTATCAAAAAATAGGAGAAAGAAGATCGGTCGGAAATGAACCGTTCAAAAGCAACATCCAAAATCAGCTCGGCCAACCTGTAAAAGGGACTTCGCCGATCAACGGGCGGCGGGGCGGAGAACGCTCCGTGCGGCAAAAGAGGATCTTCTGCCGCCGTCAGGATTCCGGTTCCAGAGGAACTGTCTTTGCGTCTTTTTTATTATTTTCGGAGGAAGGAGCATCTTCGAGGGGACGGACGTTTTCAGGAAGACCATCGCCCCCGGAAAAAGAAGCGTCTTCAGCGAAACAGGCATTTCCGATGGAAGGACCGTTTTCGGAGGAGGGAATATCTTCGGGAGAAGGATCGCTTTTAGGTTTATGGTCGCTTTCGGATAAGCGGTCGTTTTCCGGGAAACGGATCCGGATGCGCGTGCCCTTTCCGACTTCGCTCTCCATCTCGATCTTCGCATTGTGGTATTGGGCGGCGTGCTTGACGATCGAAAGGCCGAGTCCGGTGCCGCCCGTCTCCTTGGAGCGTCCCTGATCCACGCGGTAGAAACGCTCAAACACGCGGTTTTGTACCTCAGGCGGAATACCAATGCCGGTATCGGATACGGTCAGCGCGAGTTCGCCGTTGTTTTTTGAAATGTCGACATCCACATGGCCGCCGGGGACATTGTATTTGATCGCGTTGTCGCAGAGGTTGTAGATAATTTCGTACAGCAGGCGGCGGACGCCGTTTACATCGGCGGGATCGCCGTGAATCTCCACCGTGACGTCCTTGGATTCAGCCTCGTTTGCAAGCGCCGCGGCGGCTTCTTCAGCAAGCGGCCGCATCTCCACGTCCTCCCGGGGCAGTTCCTCGTTTTCGTCGAGCTGCGAGAGGCGGATGATGTCGTTGACAAGATCCACGAGGCGGGCGGCCTCGGAGCGGATATGGCCGACAAAGCGCGGAATATCCTCCTGTTCCACAAGCCCCGCCTCCAACAGTTCCGCGGAACCCATAATGGAATGCAGCGGTGTCTTGAGCTCATGGGAGACGTTCGCGGAAAACTCCCGGCGCTGTTTCTCGGCCCGCGCCTTCTCCGTAATATCAAACGCAAGAATACAGACGCCGGCGATCCGGTCGTCCGATAGGACGGGGCTGGAATTCACCTGATAGGTTCCGCCGCCGAGTTCCATGACCGTCTCGCCATGCCGTCCGTTCTGCGCGTCGGAGAGGAGTCTCTGCATGGGGAGGCTTCTGTCCACCGTCAGAATGTCGCGGCCCATACAGGAGGGATCCGCATGGAAAAGCCGCATGGCTGAGCGATTGATGCTGAGAACGGTGCCTTTTTCGTTCATCAGGATCAGGCCCTCGCTCATATTGTCGGTGACGGCGGTAAATTCATCCTGTTTCCGTTTGAGCTCTTCCAGTTGGCTGCCGATCTGCCTGTGCTGATGCTCAATGCGCGTCAGAAGAGGGGAGAGCTCCTCATAGGCGTCGTTTTCCAGCGGATTATCGAGATTGAGCGTATTGAGCGGTTCGACGATCTGTTTAGAGAGCCGGTTTGCGAGCACGGCGGAGAGAATGAGCGCGACGCCGAGCACGATACAGATCGGCCTGAGCATGCCGAGCATCAGCGCAAAAACCGTATACTGCCGAACCGATACGCGCAGGACCGTGCCGTCGGTCAGCCGTTTGGCATAATAGCGCGTCTTTTCCGCGAGCGTCGCCGAGGCGCGCTCACTTTCTCCGGTTCCGGTCTCCAGCGCCTCGGAGATCTCCTCCCGTTCCGCATGGTTTTCCATCGTGGCCGCGTCCGCCTCGGTGTCGTAAAGCACCGTGCCGTCCGCAGCCACCCATGTAAGCCGGTAACCCTCGGTATCCAGCCCGTCGAAATAAACAAAACCGTCGTTTTCGACGCCGTGGACGGCGAGGGCGGCCTGTACTTTCAGCTCCTCCTTCTGCATGTTGGTGAAGTACTCATACAGCACGCCCATGATAATCAAAAAGGAGGCCAGAAGCACCAGAGAAGCGACGAGAAAGATCGAGCGGAAGATTCGTTTTGTCATGCGCCATTTCCCTCCAATCGGTAGCCAACGCCGCGTACGGTTTCGATGAAATCCCCACAGGCGCCGAGTTTTTTGCGCAGCGAGCGGATATGGACGTCCACCGTGCGCGTCTCTCCGTCATAATCCATGCCCCAGATGTCCCCGAGAAGCTGGTCGCGCGTAAAGACCATGCCCGGATGCGACAAAAAGAGCCGGAGCAGCTCAAATTCCTTTAGGGTCAGGAGGATACGCTCGCCGTCCGCGGTGACGATATGTTCACCGGGATTCATGGTCAGCCCGCCCATCCGGAAAACGGGCACCTCCTGAGGCGGCGCGGTCCGCCGAAGCACCGCCTTGACCCGCGCAACCATCTCCATCATGCCGAAAGGCTTCACCAGATAGTCGTCGGCGCCGAGGTCGAGGCTCATAACCTTGTTGGATTCCGCGCTCTTCGCGGTGGCCATGATGACGGGCAAAGCGCTCGTGGAGGGGTTGGCCTTCAATTTTCGGAGCACCATGGTGCCGTCCTCGCCGGGAAGCATGACGTCGAGGAGAACAAGTTCCGGCATCCTCGTTTTGAGCGCCTCAAAAAAGGAGGCGCCGTCCGCAAAACCCTCGGCCTGAAACCCGACGGACTTCAGCGTATAGACTTCGATATCCCGGATGCTGGCGTCGTCTTCGACACAGAAAATCATAGCTCGCTCTCTCCTTTATGAACGCCGGTGACGGAAAACACCACCCATTCCGCAATATTGACGGCGTGGTCGCCGATACGTTCAAAATATTTGGCAATCATCAAAAGATCGATGGCGTCTTCGCTGCTCTGGGGCCGCGCCGCGATCATTTCGATCAGGGAGGCCTTGACTTTCTCGAAGAGATCGTCCACCACATTGTCGTAGTCGACAACCGAGGCGGCGAGGTCGATGTCGTGCCGGACGAAGGCATCCACGCTCTCGGTCACCATTTTTATGGTCGCCCGGGCCATATCTCCGATCAGTCCGCATCCGACGTCCGTATTCCCGGAGAGACGGCAGATGGTTTCCGCCATATCCGAGGCCATATCCCCGATCCGTTCCATATCCGTGACCATCTTGAGCGCCGCCGAAATCTGGCGGAAATCTCTGGCTACCGGCTGCTGCTGAAGGATCAGGCGCAGGCAGAGAGATTCGATATTCCGGCCTTTTTGATTGATGGTCTCGCCCAGCGGGATCACTTTTCCCGCCTCGCCGAAATCGCTCTCCAACAGAGCGTTCGCCGCGACGGCAAGGGCCTCCTCACAGAGCGCCCCCAATTCGATCAAATCTCTATTTAAAAGGGAAAGCTGCTCATCAAAACGAGAGTTCATCATCCGAACCTCCCGGTAATATAATCTTCGGTGCGTTTCTCCTTCGGCTGGGCAAAGAGCTTCTCGGTATCGCCGTATTCGACCAGCTCGCCGAGGAGGAAGAACGCCGTGTTGTCGGAAATCCGCGCCGCCTGCTGCATGTTGTGTGTGACGATAACAATAGTATATCTGTTTTTTAATTCCAGAGCAAGCTCTTCAATTTTTGCGGTGGAAATTGGGTCAAGCGCGCTTGTCGGTTCATCCATCAAGAGCACCTCCGGTTCCACGGCAAGCGCCCGCGCGATACAGAGCCGCTGCTGTTGTCCTCCGGAAAGCCCCAGCGCCGATCTCTTGAGCCGGTCGTGAACTTCGTCCCAGATCGCCGCGTCGCGCAGGGACCGTTCCACGATATCGTCGAGCTTGGCCTTGCTTTTGATCCCATGTGTCCGCGGACCGTATGCCACGTTGTCGTAGACGCTCATGGGGAAGGGATTCGGCTTTTGAAACACCATGCCGATCTCCCGCCGCAGGTTCGTCACGTCGACGCCGGGCCCATAGATGTCCTCTCCTTTATAAAGCACCGAACCGGTGATCTTAACGCCGGGGATCAGGTCGTTCATCCGGTTGAGCGTCTTTAAAAATGTGGATTTTCCGCAGCCGGAAGGGCCGATATAGGCGGTGATGCTCTTTTCCGGGATTTCCATCGTGATATTTTTAAGCGCCTGCGTGGCCCCGTACCACAGGCAAAGGTCTTTGATTTCAAGAATACTCATAGTTCTTTCCTCCGGTTGAGACGTTTCCCGACGAGGGAAGCCAGAAAATTAATCAGAAGCGTCAGGATCATCAGCAGCGCCGCAATGGCAAACGCCACGTCGAATTCGCCCTGTTCCTTTGCGTAGACATAAAGCGCGACGGTGAGCGTGGCGCCCGCGCTGCTTAAACCTTCAAAGAAACCGCAGAGCTCGTGGGCAAAACCGGCCGTAAACAGAAGCGCGGCCGATTCGCCGAGCATCCGGCCTACGGAGAGGATACATCCGGTCAGAATGCCGTCCACGCAGTCGGGCAGCACGACGGTACGGATCACGCGCCATTTCCCCGCGCCGAGAGCAAAGGCCCCCTCGCGGTAACTCTGCGGCACCGTCTTGAGACTCTCCTGCGTCGTCCGCATGACGGTCGGCAGATTCATGATGACGAGCGTCAGCGCGCCGGCAAAGAGCGAAGTATGGAGATTCAGAAACTGGCAGAAAAACAGCATGCCGACAAGCCCGTAGATGATCGACGGGATGCCGGAGAGCGTTTCGGCCGCGTATTCAATTACGGCGACCAGTTTTTTGTTCCGCGCGTACTCGTTCAGGTAGACCGCCGCGCCGACGCCGAGCGGTAGGACCAAAAACAAGGCCGCCGTAATGAGGTAGAATGTATTGAGGATGTCCGGCAGGATGCCGATACGGTCCGAGAGGTAGCTCGGCTTGGTGGAGAGCAGCTCCCATGTCAGGTTCGGCAGCCCGCGCGTCAGGACATATCCGATCAAAAACAGCGTGAGCATGCCGGTAAATCCCACCGCAACGATCATGAGCACGCGCATCAGAAACGCATAGGCCCGTCTCCTTGGCGAAAGGGCGTTTTTCATTTTCCGGCGCCTCTTTTCAGCAGGAAATTCAGCGCGGCGTTGATCAGCATGATAAAGAGGAACAGCACCAGTGCAATGGAGAAAAGCGCCTCTCGCTGAAGCCCGGAGGAGTAGGACATCTCGCTGGCCACGGCGGTGGTCAGGAAGCGCACGCTCTGGAAGAGAGAGGGCATGTTCGCCACATTCCCGGCCACCATCATCACGGCCATAGCCTCTCCCATGGCGCGCCCGACGCCCAGAACCACAGCGGCGGCGATTCCGCTTTTTGCGGCCGGGACGGACACCCGGAAGTAGGTTTCGATCGGCGTGGCCCCGAGCGCGAGGGAGGCGTCCTCATACTCCTTTGGCACCGCGTCGAGCGCCGTGATGGAGACCTTGATGATGGAGGGTAGGATCATGACCGCCAGCACCAGGATTGCGGCCAGCAGACTCGCGCCGTCCGGCACTTGAAAGAGATTCCGAATCGCGGGCACCAGCACCAGCATGCCCACAAGGCCGTAGACAACGGAAGGAATCCCCGCGAGCAGCCCCGCCGCGGATTCCATGATGCTCCGCACCCTCGGCGGGGCAACCTTGCTGAGATAGACGGCCGTCAGGAAGCCGACGGGGACCCCAAGCACGATCGCGCCCGCCGTTCCGTAGACGGAGGTGAGGATGATCGGCAGGATGCCGAAGGAGGGCTCGGCCGCGGTGGAAGCCCACCGGGTACCGAACAGGAACGGAATCAGCCCGATTTCCTGGATCGCCGGGATGCCTGCGATCACGAGATAAACAGTAATCAGCAGAACACAGCCCACCGCCACGAAGCCGAGGAGAAAAAAGATGCCGTGAATGACGGTTTCGACCGGTTTATCCGTTTTGGCTTTTTTCATCATAATCTTTGTCCTTTAATATGGATTTGCGGCGGCCGCACAGAAGAAGGCAGGCAGCCGCCGTAGGATTCCGGATTCAGTTTGCGGATACCGCGCCGGCGTTGGCGATGATTTCCGCAACGTCGGCGGAGGTGATGTAGTCGAAGAATGTCTGCGCCGTTTCGGAGAGCGCCGTATCGGTTTTGGTCACAAGCATGAAGGGGCGCTGAATCTTGTAGTTTCCGTCCTTGACCGTCTCCTCGGTGGGCAGGATGTCGTCCACGGCAAGCGCTTTGACGCTCTCTTTGACGGAGGCGAGGGAGGCGTATCCGATCGCGTCCGGATTCTGCGAGACCGTTGTGATGACGTCGCCGGTGGAGGTCAGCTCCTGCCTGTATTGGCAGAGATCCGTGGTGCCGGTGACGGATTCAAAGCCGTCCCGGGTTCCGCTGCCGGCCTCGCGCCCGATCAGCACGATCTCGGCGTCGTTTCCGCCGACCTCGCTCCAGTTTGTGATCTCGCCCGTGTAGATTTTCGCGATCTGTTCCAGCGTGAGACCGGTCACGGGATTCTCCGGATTCACGATGACGGCGATGCCGTCGTAGGCAAGCACGGTCTCCGTGAGGCCCTGCGCTTTTTCATCGTCCTTGAGCGCGCGGCTTGAGAGGCCGATGTCACAGCGACCCTCCAAAACGGCGGTGATGCCGCTGCCGGAACCGGTTGGGTTATACGTGAATTTCACGTCGGGATTTTCAGTCGTGAAGGACTCTCCGAGCGCGCCAATGACCTTTTCCATCGAGGTCGAGCCGTCCGTCGATACGGAACCGGCAAGTCCGCCGCTTGAAGAACTCGTTCCCATACAGCCTGCAAGCAGAGAAAGCGCGAGGATCGCCGGGAGCGCCGCGGCAATGAATATTTTCATAAAGAATCTCCCTTCCTTTTTTTGAGTATTTCCTGTTTTGCAAGTTTTATGGTAAAACCGGGACGTAAAATGGAAAAGAGAAAGAATGTTAAATGTGCGTAAAATCCGGCTTTTTTCGCGGAATCCGGATAGTCGGACCGTTATCGGAACCGCTTTGCCGGGAAAACGGAAGCGCGGCCCCATGTCGAATGTCCGGTATCAGCGGATCCGGATTTTCCGATGGTGCCTTTTTGACCCGGCAATCCTGTCTCTTTGAGAAAAAACCGTCGTTGGAAGCGCATGTATGCGCCGCGGCGGAAAACCGGAAAAGAACCGATGGAGAACTCTCTCCGTCGGTCTTTTTTGTACAGGCAATTCCGGATTTTATAAGTCATATATTTCTATATCTTATTTTTGTGGGGTGTTTCGGTGGAACTTTTACTGCTTCTTTCGGCGCTTTCCGGAATCCTCTTGGTTGCGCTGCACGTCACCTCGGGCAGCTCCTTTCCCCAGCCGCTGAATGCGGACGAGGAACGCCGCTGTTTCAACGAGATGGCAAAGGGCGACGAAAAGGCGAAAGGGATGCTGATCGAGCATAATCTTCGCCTCGTAGCGCATATTGTCAAAAAATATTACGGCACCTCCGCCGAGCAGGACGACCTGATCTCGATCGGCACAATCGGCTTGATTAAAGCGGTGACGACGTTTGACTACGAAAAGGGCACCCGGTTCGCAACCTATGCGGCGCGCTGCATCGAAAACGAAATCCTAATGTATTTCCGCAGCAAGAAGAAGACGGCGCAGGACATCTCGATCTGCGAGCCGATCGACTGCGACAAGGACGGGAACACGCTGACATTGATGGATATTGTGGCCGACGAGCGTTCCGTTTCGGAGTGCATCGAGGAGAAGCTCGGCTGTGAGAAACTATATCAATGTATCAACACTTATTTGACGAAGCGCGAGCGGGAAATTCTGCTCTTCCGCTACGGGCTGTGCGGCAGCCGCGCGATGACGCAGCGGGAAGTGGCGCAGCGCCTCGGGATTTCCCGTTCTTACGTCTCACGGATCGAGAAAAAGGCGCTGGATGTCCTCCGGCAGCAGCTTCCAAACGACTGAACGGAGGTGGACTTATGGGAAAAAAGGCGGAAGCCGCAGCCGAAAAGCTGCGGACGGCGGAGCGCATACTGGACGTGCCGGTCGGCATCTTCGGGCCGTTTGTGCTGGATATGACCTCTAATCTGGAGGCGGTGCTCACCGGTCGGGCGGAAATTTTGGAGCTCGGGCAGGAGCAAATCGTGCTGCTGTGCGGAAAGATGAAGGTCGGGTTTCACGGCAGGGGACTCGATATTTCCTGCTATACGGACGAAGGACTCAAGGTATCCGGCAAAATTTCCTCCGTGGAATTTGACTGAGGGGGGACCGGGATGATTCTTCAGAGACTGGCCGACGCAGTTTTCGGCTATGTGACATTTGAAGCGGAGGGCATCGAGTGCGCGCGCCTGATCAGCAGGGCGTCAAAACGGGGGATCGTGATCACCGATCCCCGGATCGACGGTCTGCGCATGACGGGAAACGTCCGCTGTCGGCATTATAAAGAATTGGGCAGGGAGGCCGTCCGGCTCGGAATCCGGCTGCGGATCCGGAAAAAGGTCGGCCTTGTTTTTGTGCTCCGCAAAAGCCGGGAAAAGGCCGGCCTCGCCGTCGGTATGATCCTTGCTTTTCTGATGATCGCGCTGCTCGGCACCTTCGTCTGGGAGATCGACGTGAAGGGAATTCAGACGATTTCGGAGAGCGCCGTTCTCGCCGCGGCGAAAGCGTCGGGCCTTGCGGTTGGGAAGCCGTCCACGGTCTATCCTGCGAGGCGGATCGAAGCGGATATGCTTGCGCTGCTCGACGATGTCGCGTGGCTTTCGGTCAATATTCAGGGCAGCCGCGCGGTGATTGTCATCTCCGAGCGCAGCCCCGAGCCGGTGATGTATCACGACGACGACGAGCCGGTCAACATCGTCGCCAAACGGGGCGGCGTCATCCGCAGGACGGTGGTCTCCGACGGGCTCTTCGTCAAAGAGATCGGGAAGAGCGTTGCCGAGGGCGACCTGCTCGTCAGCGGCGTAATCGAGGACGAATATATGCGGCTGACGCTCAAGCATGCCCGCGCCAAAATCTTTGCGGAGACCGATTACGAAATCACCACGGAATTTCCGCTGGAACAGGTCCTTTCTTTAAGAGGAGATAAAGCGGATTCCGCTTATTTGCTTACATTTCTCGGTCGGGAAATCCCTTTGCCGTTTGGCTCTATAAAAAATGAGCCATATTATCTCAAAACGGAAGAGAAGGATCTCTTCTTTTTCGACATACAACTTCCGATTTCCCTGACGGAATATGTCTTTTTTGATGTAAAGCAAAAATACGTTACATACGACGAACTTCAGGCGAAGGACGGCGCGATGGAGCTTTTGGAGGCAAAGGAGGCGCAGGAGCTCGGCGAGGCGGAGATCCTTTCCCGGGAACTCTTCGGCAGCGTGAACGACGGGGTCTATGTACTTCGGGCGGAGTACATCTGCATCATGGATATTGCCGAAGAGGAGCCGATTCTCTCCGACGTGCCATGGGAAAACACAGATTCGATGAGCTGAGGTGCCGGGAGAACACCCATGAACCGGCCCCGGGAATTTCGAGGCGGACTTATTGTAATAAAAGGGACGATATGATATAATACTTCATACAAGAAGGAGGCGGTATAATGACGGAGGAAACCATACAATTGCTGGCGTGGCTTGGGATCGCCGTGTTTCTTGGCATTTTGGAGGCCGCGACGGTTGCGCTGATCAGTCTCTGGTTTGCGATCGGCGCCTTGGCCGCCATGATACCGGCATAC
>DAOSWK010000055.1:0-11151 GCA_035593545.1 Oscillospiraceae bacterium
CAGGCGATGCCGGAGCTCTTTCTCCAAAAAAGGAACTCGTGGCCCGCTTTCGACGGCAGCGCCTATCCCGCCGTCGTCACGCTGGGACGCAACTACCGCAGCCGGAAGGACATCGCCGGCGCGGTCAACTTTCTGTTTTCGCAGATCATGACGGAGGCGGCCGCGGAGATGGATTACGGCCCCGGGGACCGACTGATCGCCTCCGCGGAATACCCGGAGGACGGCCTTCCCCGCTGCGAGCTGCTGCTCGCGGAGACCGACGCGGAGAATGAAAAATACCCGGATGCCGAAGCCGAGGCCGTCGCGGAAAAGATCGCCGCGATGGTCAAGGCGGGCGTGACCGTGAAGGACGGCGAGAGCCTGCGCCCGGCCGGATACTCGGATTTCTGCATCCTGCTGCGCGCCATGAAAGGCCGGGGCGACCGCTTTGCCGAAGCGCTGCGGAGACGCGGCATCGGCGTGCGGTGCGAACGCTCCGAGGGTTTTTTCTCAAGGCCCGAGATTGCCGCCGTGATGGACGTGCTGCGCGCCATCGACAACCCGCTGCTCGATCTCCCGCTTGCGGGCGCGATGCTCTCCGAGATGTTTCTCTTCACGCCGGACGACCTCGCGCGGATCCGGCTCAAGGGCAGAACGCTCCCGTTTTTCCGCGCCGTGAAGCTGGCGGCGGAGGACGGCGACGAAAAGTGCGCCCGGTTTCTGGATTTTCTCTCGGAGATGCGGACCTATGCCGCCTGCGAAAGTTCCGATGCCGTACTGGAGCGCATCTACGAAAAAACGCAGTTCCCCGGCATCATGCGTGCCGGAGAAAACGGCGAGGCGAAACTCGCAAATCTGCGCCTGCTGGTCCGCTACGCCTCCGAGCGGGAGGCCGCGGGCTGGAAGGGCATCTTCGGCTTCCTGCGCTTCGCCGACCGGCTGATTGAAAAGGGCGACGACCTCGAGCCGGCCGGGCAGGCCTCTCAGAGCGGCGGCGCGGTGCGCATTATGACCGTCCACGGCGCGAAAGGGCTTGAGTTCCCGATCGTGTTTTTCAGCGCCGCCGGGCGGAAATTTCATAACGACAGCCGCGTGGACCGGCCCGCCGTCCATCCGACGCTCGGTTTTGCCTGCGCCGGACGGGATGAGACGACCGGCCTGCGCTACAAAACGGCGCCGCAACAGGCGCTGGGCCTTGCCTTGAAGAAAAGCTCCCTTGCCGAAGAAATGCGCATCCTCTACGTCGCGCTGACGCGGGCGAAGGAGCGGCTGATCGTTACCGGCTCCGTGCCGAACGCGGCGGATTACCTCTCCGGGCTCGCCTCCGGCGCAAGGGCGGATGGGCGGCTCGGCACCTTTACGGTGACGAATGCAAAATCCCCGCTCGACTGGGTCTGCACCTCCCTGCTCCGACATCCGGATGCGGCGGAATTCCGCATGCTCGCAGGTCTCTCCGACCTTGAGCCCCTGCCGGACGACACGCGCTGGATCTTCTCCGTCCGACAGCCGGGCGGCGCGGAGGAACCGGAGGAGGAGGCCGCCGAAACCCTCTCCCCGGAACCGGACCGCGCTTTGTTCATGCTGCTGGAAGAGCGCGCGGCGTGGACCTACCCCTATGCCGTCTCCGCGTCGATTCCGGCGAAGAAAGGCGTCTCCGAGCTCACGCACGGCGAGCTTTACGAACAGACGCGCTTCTCGGCGAGGCCGACGCACGGCGTTCTCTCCGGCGCGGAACGCGGCACGGCGCTGCATGCCTTCATGGAATTCGCCGACTTTGAAAAGGCGGAACATTCCGTGGAGGAGGAGCGGAAGCGTCTGGCGGATTTCGGCTTCCTGACCGCCAAACAGGCCTCCGCCGTCGATCCCGCAAAGCTGCGCGCCTTCTTCCAAAGCGAGCTTTATCGGCGGATCAAGGCTTCCTCCCGGGTTCTGCGCGAATACCGCTTCATGCAGGACATCCCGGCAAAGGAACTCGGCTACGAGGCCTCGGAGGAGATGATCACCGTGCAGGGCGTCGCGGACTGCATCTTTGAGGAGAACGGCGGGCTCTATATCCTCGATTACAAGACCGACCGCGCGGACCGGATCGAAACCCTCGGCGAGCTTTACGGCGACCAGCTCCGGCTTTATAAGAAGCTGCTGGCCCTCTCGACGGGTAGAGAGGCCGCCGGACTCCTTATCTGGTCCTTCCACTTTGGCCGGGAACTCGCGGTGGAATAACATACTCGCGGCGGCCGGCTCCGGCTTTATAAGAAACTGCTGGCCCTCTCGACGGGTAGAGAGGCCGCCGGACTCCTTATCTGGTCCTTCCACTTTGGCCGGGAACTCGCGGTGGAATAACATACTCGCGGCGGCCGGCTCCGGCTTTATAAGAAACTGCTGGCCCTCTCGACGGGTAGAGAGGCCGCCGGACTTCTCATCTGGTCCTTCCACTTCGGCCGGCTCCGGCTTCCGGGGTTCAAATCCTCGTCGGATAACCAAGAGAAAGCCTCATCACCAAGCCATTCGTGACGCAGCTTTCTCTAAGGCGAACCCGTTTCTCATTCCCTATCCATAAAGCCGGGGCATTCGTTGGAACAACAAAGCGGCATGAGCATGAGGGAAAATGCGCGATTGAGCAGCGCCGTTATCCGGTCGAAAAGCTGATCGAATTTCCGTCGGACAGATATGGAACTGAACGCGCCGAAAAACAGCGGGGATTTCCCCCCGCCTCCCGCGCGGACGGTCTCTTCTTCCCGGCAGGGCGCGCCCGGCCCCGATTTTCAGAAAACTTTTTAAAAAAGCGCATTTTTTATGAAAACGATGTCTCCGGGATAGTGACTTTTTCTTTTATTTTTTATATAATTAATTTACAAGCCGTAAAATGCGCTTTTCGGCTTCGGAAACCTCGGTTTTCGATCCCGGCAGCGGAACGGGCCCATTCGAACAAAATAAAAGTCCGAACAAAAATTTTGGGAAAGAGGGAAATGGTCATGGCGTTTTTTGATAAGCTGAACGACCTCGCGAAAACTGCGGTCGACAAGACCGGCAACGCAATTGAAAACGGAAAACTCAGCGTGAAGATCACCGGGGAGGAACGGAATATCGCCGCCGCCACCGCAAAAATCGGCGAGTATTATCTCGCAAAACTGGATGCGGGCGAAGTCCTGGACGACTCGGTCATGGAAATCTATGCCGAAATCGAGGAGCATCGCCGCAGCATCGAGGCCATGCGCGCGGAACTCGGCGGCTCGAAAACCGCCCCCGCCGCCGATACCGCCGATGCCGCCGGTGCGAAATTCTGCAAGGCATGCGGCGCCAAACTCGCCCCCGGCGCGAAATTCTGCCCGGAATGCGGCGCCGAACAGTAATCAACGGAACACGGACGGGCGGAGAGGATGCCGGGCGCATTCTTTCCGCCCGATTTTTATGCGCCATGGCATACGAACGCCCGTTTTTTCGTAAAATGAATCTGTACCGGACCTTTTCGCCGGAAAATGCCGCGGGCAAAAAAGATTTTTCGGCCCGATACTTGACAGAAACGGCATGGACGGGTATAATTTTCTTTACAAGGAAGCAGAACGAACCGTTCTCACCTGCCCGCAGATGCGCGGCGGGTCAATCGTCCCGGTATTCTATACCGGATTGCGGTGCGCGGTCTTCTTGGGCTGCGCGTTTTTTTATATTTTGGAGGTGTTAGTCATCGGCAAACAGGAACTGCTCATCAACGAAGAGATCCGCGACAAAGAGATTCGCGTGATCGATTCCGACGGCAGCCAATTGGGCATTCTTTCGGCGAGAGAAGCGATGCAGATCGCGGCCGAAAAAAATCTGGATCTCGTGAAGATCGCCCCTCAGGCGACCCCGCCGGTCTGCCGCATTATGGATTACGGCAAATATCGCTTCGAACAGGCGAAACGCGAAAAAGAAGCGAGGAAAAACCAGCATATCATTGAGACCAAGGAAGTGCGCCTTTCCCTCAATATTGATACCAACGATTTCAACACAAAGCTCAACCGGGCGAAGAAATTCCTCGAGGACGGCGATAAGGTGAAGCTCTCGCTGCGTTTCCGCGGCAGAGAGATGACCCATACCGAGCTCGGGGCCGACCTTGTCCGGAAATTTGTGAACGAATGCGCGGAACTGGGCGCCACGGACAAGCCTGCCAAACTCGAAGGCAGAAGTCTTGTCGTCACCATCAACTCCAAAATACAGAAATAACCCGCAGTACTCGTTTGATATTTGCTTTTTGCAATCAATAATCAGGAGGAAAAAACAATGGCCAACGCGAAACTGAAAACCCATACCGGGGCAAAGAAGCGTTTCCGCTTCTCCAAAGACGGAAAAATCAAACGCAATAAAGCGTTTAAATCCCACAAGCTGAATTCCAGCATCAAGGACGCGAAACGTAAACGCAACCTTCGTCACGCCACCTATGCGGATGCCACCAATATGGAAAAACTCAGAAAAATCATGCCCTACGGCGGCTGATTTTTTCCAAAAACAAACATCTATCTATTGAAAGATATAACGGAGGTAACTACTAATGGCTCGTGTTAAAGGCGGGATCATGTCCCATAAAAGAAGAAAGAAAGTTTTAAAGCTTGCAAAAGGATACTTCCTCGGAAGAAGCAAGCTTTTCCGCACTGCAAAAGAAGCGGTTATGAAAACCGGGCGCTATGCGTTCATCGGCAGAAAGCAGAAAAAGAGAGAATTCCGCCGCCTGTGGATCACCCGTATTTCCGCCGGCTGCAAGCTCAATCACACCAACTACTCCCAGTTTATGTATGGTCTCAAGAAAGCCGGCATCACCCTCAACCGCAAGATGCTCTCCGAGATCGCCATCCATGACCCGGAAGGCTTTACTGCCCTTGTGGAAAAAGCGAATATCGCGCTTTAAAGGCCGATTAGAACGCCCGGGTTTTTGAACTCGGGCGAATTGTTATAGTAAGGGACGGAGTCCGGAGGAATTTTTTTCCTTAAAAAGCTTTTCTTTAATCCTCTATTGTTGTTATAATATAAAGGAGGACCCATGCCGATCACAAGTCGTGAAAATCCGATGATCAAAGAGGCCGCCGCCCTGCTCAAAAGCAAACGAGCAAGGGAAGAAAACGGCCTTTTTCTGGCGGAAGGGGCCAGGCTCTGCGCCGAGGCCTCGCGGAGCGGCATTGCGGTCCGCCGTCTTTTTCTCACGGAAGAGGCGCGCGAAAAGTATCCGGATTACCTCCGGGATCTGATTTTGGCCGCGGCGGATGTTCAGGAAATCACGTCCCCGGTGGCGGAAAAGCTCTCCGATACAAAGACCCCTCAGGGCGTCTTCGCGGTCTGCGAATTTCCGGAGAACCGGGCGGATTTTGACCGGGACGGCCTTTTCGTCGTGCTCGACGGGCTTCAGGACCCCGGCAACATCGGCACCATCCTGCGCACCTGTGACGCGATGGACGTCCGCGGCGTGCTCCTTTGCGGGAGCGCGGACATCTGGTCGCCGAAGGTGCTGCGGGCGTCGATGGGATGCCTGTTCCGCCTGCCGGTCGCCGTCTTTGCCGATGCCGCAGAAGCTTTTTCCGCGCTCCACCGGCACGGCTGCACGATCTTCGCGTCCACCCTTTCCGCAGATTCCGTTCCGCTCAATCAGGTCCGCTTCCCGAAACGGAGCGCCGTCGTCATCGGCAACGAGGGCAGCGGCATCCCGGAGGAGGATCTCGCGCGGAGCGATACCCTTGTCACCATCCCGATGCCCGGCAGAGCCGAGAGCCTCAACGCCGCCTCCGCCGCCGCCATCCTGATTTATTCCGCAGCCGCCGGCGGCTGACGATCCTTTAAAGACTGGAGATGACAGCATGAGCCTTCTTCATTGGATCTGGCTTTCCCTGATCCTTCCGCCCGGCAGCCCGAAGATCGACCGTGCTTTGGAATGCTTCCCGGACCCGGAGGAGCTCTTTCTCGCCGGAAGCGGGGGAGCCGCCCGGATCCCCGGTTTTGATTCCTCCGACCTCATCCGCATGCAGGCGACCAGCCTCGATCTTGCGGAAAAAGCGCTCGAACGCGCCGAAACCTACGGTGCGGGCGTGATCGCGCGGAACGATCCGGACTTTCCGGAACGCCTGCTTCAAATTCCCGCCTGCCCCGTCGTTTTATATGTGCTGGGAGACCTCTCCGCGGCAGAACGCCCATGCGTGGCGCTCGTCGGCACCCGCTCGATGAGCGAGTACGGCAGAAAGGCGGCGGAAAGTCTGGGCAGAGGCCTCGGTTCTTCCGGCATCACCGTCGTCAGCGGCATGGCGAAGGGCGTCGACACGGTCGCCCACAAGTCCTGTATCGAAGCGGGCGGCAAAACTATCGCCGTGCAGGGCTGCGGCATCTGCAACACCTATCCGCCCGAAAACCGGGAGCTCAAGGAGATCATCGCGGCAAACGGGGCCGTCGTCAGCGAATTTGCCCCGGACGCCGCCTCCCAGTCCTCCTATTTCCCGATCCGTAACCGCATCATCTCCGGCCTCTCGCTCGGCGTCTGTGTCGTGGAGGCCGCCGCCCGCAGCGGAACCTCGATCACCGCGAATTTCGCGCTCGAGCAGGGCCGCGACGTCTTTGCGGTCCCGGCGGACGTCTTCCGCAGCACCTCGAAGGGTACCTTCCGCCTGCTGCGTCAGGGAGCGATCCCCGTCTCCTGCGCCGGAGACATCATCGAGGAGTACCGGCCGCTCTACGGCGACCTGATCCGACCCGAACCCGCGCACGAGGCATCCGCCAAACCTTACCAGCCTTCGGAGCAGCTCTGGCAGGAACCTTCCCATGAGGAGGGCCCCCGCTGGCGCGAGATGCCGGAAGATCTCTCCGACCACGCGCGGGCGGTCTATTCCATCCTCTCGAGGACGCCGCTCTTTGCGGACGACATCTCCTCCATGACCGGCCTCCCCGCCTCGGAGACCGCCGCCGCTTTGACGGAGCTGGAACTCTCCGGGCTTGTGAAACCGGTCTCCGGACGGAGATTCACCCTCGCATAAATCCCTAAAATTCATCACATCATCTGGATACAGTTGATCAAAGGAGTAATTATCACGGCTGAAACACAGGATTCCGAAACCAAAACCGGCCGCGGCGCCAAGACTTACAAAAATCTTGTGATCGTCGAGTCGCCGGCCAAGGCCAAAACCATCCAAAAATATCTGGGACCGGACTACGAGGTCGTCGCCTCGATGGGTCACGTCCGCGACCTGCCAAAGAGCACGCTCGGGATCGACGTGGCGCACGGCTTTCTGCCGCAGTACATGCTGATCTCCGGCAAGGAGGCCCTCGTCCGCAGCCTCAAGAAAGAGGCCGGCTCCGTCGAGAACGTCTATCTCGCGACGGACCCCGACCGCGAGGGCGAGGCGATCTCTTGGCATCTGGCCTATCTGCTGGGGCTGCCGCTCACGTCGGCGAACCGCGTCACTTTTAACGAAATCACCCGCTACGGCGTCAAACAGGGCATGGCCGCCCCGCGCACGATCGATAGGGATCTCGTCAACGCGCAGCAGGGCCGCCGCATCCTCGACCGTATCGTGGGATATAAACTGAGCCCCTTCCTCTGGAAAAATATCCGGGGCGGCTCGAACCTCTCCGCCGGAAGGGTGCAGTCCGTCGCCGTCCGCCTGATCGTCGACCGCGAACGGGAAATTCAGGACTTCCATGTGGAGGAATACTGGACCATCGACGCCAAACTCTATGAGCGCGGCGAATCCGCGGCCTTCTCCGCCCGCCTCCAGAGCAAAAATGGCGAGAAGGTGGAAATCCCCACCGAAGAGGCCGCCAAGGTCATCATGGACGACCTCGCCGGCAAGGATTTCATCATCGGCAACGTCAAAAAAGGCGTCCGCAAAAAGATGCCCGCGCCGCCCTTCATCACCTCCACGCTCCAACAGGAGGCCTCGCTCCGGCTGGGATTCCAGTCCCGGCGCACGATGCGCGTCGCACAGGAGCTCTATGAGGGCGTCGACGTGCCCGGCATGGGCGCCGTGGGTCTCATCACCTATATGAGAACCGACTCCCTGCGCATCTCCGAGGAGGCCCGGAACGCCGCCGCCGCTTATATCGAAAAGAACTACGGCCCGGATTATCTGCCTCAGACCGCCCATGCTTTTAAACAGAAAGCCGGCGCGCAGGATGCCCATGAGGCGGTCCGCCCGACCATGCCGGACCTCGATCCGGCAAAGCTCCAAGGGTGCCTGACCTCCGACCAATATAAACTTTACAAATTGATCTGGGAGCGCTTCATCGCGAGCCAGATGGCCGCCGCCGTGCTCAACACCGTCTCGATCGACATCGAGGCCGGCGACTATCTCTTTAAAGCGAGCGGATTTACCGTACGCTTCGACGGCTTCACGAAGCTCTACGAGGCGTCTTCCTCCCCGGAGGAGGAGAAATCCTCCATCCCGAAGAAGGCCGAAAAAGGCGACGTCCTGCGCCTCAAGAGCCTCCACCCGAACCAGCACTTCACCCAGCCGCCGGCACGCTTCACCGAGGCGTCGCTCATCAAGGCGCTCGAGGAAAACGGCATCGGCCGCCCGAGCACTTATGCGCCGATCATCACCACGATCCTTGCGCGCAACTATGTCGAGCGCGAGGGAAAGGCCCTGAAACCCACCGCTTTGGGCACCGTGATCGTCGATCTGGTGAAGGAGCATTTTTCCAACATCGTCGACGTGGAATTCACCGCCAAGATGGAGAAGGATCTCGATAAGATCGAGGCCGGCAAGATCGACTGGCAGAATATGATTAAAAAGTTCTTCGACGACTTTACAAAGGAACTCGAAACCGCCCAGCAGTCCCAAGGCGGCGAAAAGATCGCCGTCCCCGAGGAAGAGACCGACGTCATCTGCGAGAAATGTGGCAGGCACATGGTCATCAAAACCGGTCGCTACGGAAAATTCCTCGCTTGCCCGGGCTACCCGGAATGCAAAAACACGAAGCGCCTCGTCAAGGAAGCAAACGGCACCTGCCCGCTCTGCGGCGGAAAAATCCTGACGAAAAAATCCAAGACCGGCAAGACCTATTACGGCTGCGAACATAACCCGACCTGCGGCTTTATGACGTGGGACGAACCGACGGCCGAACTCTGCCCGGTCTGCGGCAAGACGCTGCTCTTCCGGAAAGGCCGCAACCCGATGTACGTCTGCTCCAACCCGACGTGCGAATATCAGCGCCCGGAGGAGAAGAAAAAATGAGCCGTCCCGTCACCGTCGTCGGCGCGGGGCTGGCGGGCTGCGAGGCCGTCTGGGCGCTCGCAAAAGCCGGCGAATCGGTCAGGCTTTACGAGATGAAGCCCGTCAGATTCAGCCCCGCCCACCATTCTGAAAATTTTGCGGAGCTTGTCTGCTCCAATTCGCTCAAGGCCTCGCGTTTAGAGACCGCCTCCGGGCTCCTGAAGGCCGAGATGAAACGCCTCAGATCCCTGACGATGGAGGCCGCCGAAGCCGCCGCCGTCCCCGCGGGAGGGGCGCTCGCCGTCGACCGGGAGGCCTTTTCCGCCTATATCACCGACCGCATCCGTTCCCTGCCGAACGTGGAGATCGTCCGCGAGGAGCTGACGGAGCTGCCCGCAGAGGGCACCGTCGTCTGCGCCACCGGGCCGCTGACCTCCGACGGGCTCGCCTCGTATCTGTCCGGGCTCTTCGGCGGGACGCTCTCCTTTTATGACGCCGTCGCGCCGATCGTCTCGGCCGACAGCATCGACTTTACAAAATGCTTCTACGGCGCGCGTTGGGGACACGGCGACCCCGATTACCTCAACTGCCCGATGGATAAAGAGCAGTATGAGGCGTTCGTGGAGGCGCTCCTGAACGCGGAGAAGGCGGAACTTCACGCCTTCGACGCGCCGCCGAAGGTCTACGAGGGCTGTATGCCGGTGGAGATCATGGCCGCCCGCGGCCCCGATACGCTCCGGTACGGCCCGATGCGCCCGGTCGGGCTCAAAAACCCGGAGACCGGACACCGCCCATGGGCCAACGTCCAGCTCCGGAAAGAAAACCGGGAGGGCACGATGCTGAACCTCGTCGGCTTTCAGACGAACCTAAAATGGGGCGAGCAGAAGCGGGTCTTTTCGATGATCCCGGGTCTTGAGCAGGCGGAATTCCTCCGCTACGGCGTGATGCATCGGGATACGTTTATGGACAGCCCGCGCCTGCTCGCGGAGAATCTGTCCCTCCGGAGCGATGGCAGACTCTTCTTTGCCGGCCAGCTCACCGGGGTCGAGGGATATATGGAATCCGCCGCCGCCGGCATCCTCGCGGGCATCAACGCCCACCGTCACGAGACCGGAGAAGCACCGCTTCTCCTACCGCAGGAGACGATGCTCGGCGCGCTGGTGCGGTATATCACCGACCCGGCCGTCACGGATTTTCAGCCGATGGCAGCAATATGGGCCTGCTTCCGCCGCCGGAAACACACATCCGCAGCAAACAGGAGCGCTATCTTGCCCTGTCGGAGAGAGCCCTCGCGGCGCTGGACGCCACGCTGAAGTAAGAAACCTACCCCCCCGGAAAGGAGGATTCTTTATGAAAATCGCATTGGATATTTACGGCGGCGACAATGCCCCTCTGGCCCCGCTGGAGGGCGCGGCCGCGGCCGTCAGGGAACTGGGCATCGGGATTCTCGCCGTCGGCAAAGAAGCCGAAATGAGGGCTCTCTGCGCCGAAAAGGGCATCTCCACCGCCGGGATCGACTTTCTGGACGCGCCGCTCGTGATGCCGGTCTGCGCCGAGCCGACCGAGGTGCTGAAGTCCTATAAGGACAGCTCCCTCGCGCTGACGGTGAGGGCCGCGGCCGACGGCATGGCGGATGCCGCGGTCACCGCCGGAAGCACCGGCGCTACGGTCGTTGCGGCGACATTTATCGCCAAGCGCCTCAAAGGCATCAAGCGCGCCGCCCTCGCGACGGAGATGCCCGGCCTCGATTCCAACTATATGATGCTGGACCTCGGCGCCAACGTCGAGTGTCGGCCGGAGATGCTCGTGCAGTTTGCCGTGATGGGCGCGGCCTATATGGAAAAGACCGCCGGCGTCGCGAATCCGCGCGTTGGACTCATTAACATCGGCGCGGAAGAATCCAAGGGCACCGATCTTCAAAAGGAGGCCTATGCGCTGCTCCGGCAGTCGGGCCTCAACTTCATCGGCAACGTGGAGCCGCGGGACCTGCTCTTCGGCGTATGCGACGTGG
>DAOSWK010000056.1:0-11065 GCA_035593545.1 Oscillospiraceae bacterium
GAACCGTAGTCGACGGCGTGAGCTTTTCCGTCAATCCGGGCCAATGGCTGATGATCGTCGGCCCCAACGGCGCCGGAAAATCGACGGTCATCAACGCCGTTTCACAGAATACGCTCTTCACCGGCACGGTTCGCCTCTCCGGCACCGATATCCGAAAGATCCATCAGCAGGACTTTGCGCGCCGGGTCGGCGTGCTCACGCAGAACCATTATGTCGGGTACTCCTTCACGGTGGAGGAGATCGTCCGCATGGGGCGATATGCCTATGCGCCCGGTATCTTTTCAAAGGAAAACGGCGACGGCGAGGAACTCATTGAGCGGGCGCTCGAACTGACGGGAATGGAGCCTCTCCGGAAGCAGTCCGTGCTCACGCTCTCCGGCGGCGAGCTTCAGCGGACCTTTCTCGCCCAGATCTTTGCGCAGAATCCGAAACTGCTGATCCTCGACGAGCCGACGAACCATCTCGACCTCATCTATCAGCAACAGGTATTCGATCTGATCCGGGACTGGATCCACGAGGGACCGCGCGCCGTGATGTCCGTTGTCCATGATCTTTCGCTGGCGCGCGCCTACGGAACGGACGCGCTGCTGCTCGACCGGGGGCGGATCGCCTCCTATGGAGCGATCGACGACGTGCTCTCCGCGGAGAATCTGAAAAGCGTCTACGGCATGGACGTCTACGCCTGGATGCAGAAGATGCTCTCGCAGTGGGAGGAAACGGAGGAAGCTCTGCCTCTTCGCCTCAAACAGGCCTGAGACAGCTCCGGCCGGAATCCGATATTGCCGTCTCTGCGGCACCGGAGAATGCCCGCAGGAACCTGCGGCATCCTCTTGAACGATCCGCCCTGTTTGGAAGGAGCCCCTTGTTCCTACAAAAAACGCGCATGCGCCAAGATCTTTACGGGGAGGCAAAAACCGATGATGATCCTTCTGACCGGCGGCTCCGGCTGTGGAAAAAGTTCTTTCGCGGAAAAGCTGCTTTTACGCCTGCCCGCGCCGCGCTATTATCTCGCGGCTATGCGGCCGTACAGCGAAGAGATTCTCCAAAAAATCGGACTGCATCAGGAGGAACGCGCCGCGGCCGGCATCCAAACCTTTGATCGCTACACCGATCTTACGGGTCTCGTTCTGCCGGAACGCGGAACGGCCCTGCTCGAATGCGTCTGCAACCTGACCTCCAACGAGATGTTCGACGAGGACAGGAACGTGCACGACCCTTCCACCGCGGTGATCTCCGGCGTGGAGTCTCTGGAAAAGCAGTGCGGCACGCTGATCGTTGTGACGAACGAGGTCGGCGGCGACAAGTCGGAGGATTACGATGAAGCCACGAAGGCATACATCCGGGTGCTGGGCGCCGTCAATGCCGCCCTCGCCGAAAGAGCCGACACGGTCTGCGAGATCGTCTGCGGCATCCCGGTTATGCTGAAAGGAATGCTTCCGTAAGCCGCTTTGAACCCATCGCTTTTATCCGGAATTTTACTGCGCCGGACGACGCATTTTCGCGCTGCTTTAAAAAGATACCGTAAAGGGGGGATCCGACCATGATCCTGATTATTGGGGCTGCCGCCGCCGGAAAGCGCTCCTTTGCCGAAACGCTGGGCTATACGCCGGCCGATATGGCGGACGCCTGCCTTGACGACAGGCCCGTGCTCTTTCACTTGCAGGAGATGGTTTGGCGCGACCCCGACCACATCGGCGAACTTCTGCCGCGGCTTCTGGAAAAAGAAGCCGTTCTCTGCGACGAGGTCGGAAGCGGAGTCATCCCCGTTGCCGGAAACGAGGCCGCCGCGCGCAGGGCCGTCGGAAAGCTCTGCATTCTGCTCGCGCAGCGGGCGACATGTGTCGTGCGCGTGGTCTGCGGCATCCCGACCGTCATAAAAGGGACGCTCCCTCAACCCGGAAACGCAAACTGAAAAAGAACATATTAAAAGAAGCCTTTTTCGGAATTCGAAAAGGGCTTCTTTTTGCTTATATAAAGAATACGGCATAAAATTTGATTCTTTATGAGCGCGGCGAAACAGGCTTCCGGCGTCGTCTGCCGGATTCCTCATGCCGTGATTCCGGTACGGCGCTGTTTCTTCTATGTACCGTGGATTTCCCGGTTCCATTTTTCCGATCAAAAATGCCGGAGATCCTTCTTAAAGAATCTTCCGGCACCTAAAATGTTATGGGTTGAACGAGCCGATCTCGACGAGGTTGCCCTCCGGATCGGCGATATACGAGGTGCGCTGGCCCCAAGGCTCGGTCTCCGGCGGCAGCACGGGCGTTCCGCCGTTTGCCACCGCCTTTGCGTAGGCCTCGTCCACCGCGGCGAAGTTCTCCACGCCGAGCGCCGTCTCAAAGTGACCGCAGACGCCCTCCTCCGCGTACCGAAGCGGACGGCGGACCAGCTTCTCCATATCGCCGCGGCCGTAAAGCATGAAAACCGTGCCGTCTTTTTTGAGATAGACGCTGGGGTCTTTTCCGTCCCATTCGATCTCAAAGCCGAGCACATCGCGGTAAAACGCCACCATCGCTGTCAGATCCTTTACCATGATGCCGAAGCCGTCCAGTTTCACCGCTCTGTCTCCTTTTGGGCCCGCCTTTTTATTTTTATGAAAAAGGACTCTTTGCAGCAAAAAATAGGCCGGATACCCCAACGCGCAGCCCGCGGTATTCAGGATCAGATCGTCCACATCCGAGACGCCGCTGCCGAAGAAAAACTGAAGAAACTCAATCAGAAACGAGACGCCGAACCCGGCAAGCACGCCTTTCCAAAACGGCACCCGATGCGCGGCCAGCGCGGCGCCCAGCGGCAGAAACCAGACGATGTTCCCGAAGAAAAGATAGCCGAACCGAAACCAGTTTCCGGTTTGCAAAAGCTCTCTGACGACGCCCATCGGCTCCAGCAAAAAGCTCCCGGAAAAGAGCCCGTTCTGCCAGAAGCCGACCCGGAAGACCGTGATCCGAAAGAGCACGACCAAATACAGAATAAATAAAATCCGGGCGGTCGTCTTCCATTTTCGGTTCATCCGCTTCCTCCTTCGCAGGAACATTCTTAACGGCCGGAGAGCCGTTTTTTGTCTTTAGCCTCTATGGGATTTATTCCTTCCGCTCTGCCAAAAGCGCCTGATAGATCTCGCCCTTGGCGCAGCCGGAGAGCTTTGCGGCCTCCCTCGCCGCAGCCGAGAGCGGCATGTTTTCCTCCTCGGCGAGTTTTTTCGCCAGCGCGACCGCATCCTCGAGCGGATCGGAGCTCTTCTCCTCCGGCATGCCTCCGAGGATCAGCACATACTCTCCCTTCGGCGGAGTCACCTCATGATAGGCCACCGCCTCCGAGAGCGTGCCGCGCCATACGGATTCGTGAATCTTCGTAAGCTCCCGCACGAGCACCACGTCTTTATCGCCGAGCACCGCGTACATGTCCCGGAGCGTGCTCAAGAGCTTATGAGGCGCCTCATAAAATACCATCGTGCGGTGCTCATGAATCAGGCTGTGCAGGTGCTCCATGCGGGAACTATGCTTGACGCTCAAAAAGCCCTCAAACGTAAAACGGGAGACCGAGAGCCCCGACACCGCGAGCGCCGTGACCAGCGCGGACGGCCCGGGCACAGCCTCTATGGGAATCCCGGCCTTGGCGCAGAGACTCACCAATGTCTCGCCCGGATCGGAGATGCAGGGCATGCCGGCATCCGTGACGACGGCGCAGCTTTCGCCCGCAAGAAGCCTCGCCACGATGGCCTCGCCTTGTTCCCGCTCGTTGAACTTCTGATAGATCACCATCGGCTTTTTGATGCCGAAATGATTGAGCAGCTTCGCGGTAACGCGGGTATCCTCCGCCGCAATGAAATCCACCGCCGACAGCGTTTCCGCCGCGCGCGGAGAAAAGTCGCCGAGGTTGCCGATCGGTGTGCCGACCACATACAATTTTCCCATCTTGTTTACTCCATCAGATCGTAATCCGTTTGAATTTCCACCGCAAGGCCCGGTTTCGCGCCCTTTTTTCCTTCCGCAAGGAGCAGCCACGGCCTTTTTTCGCCGGGATGGCACAAAAGGCATAGGCGTTTCGGTTCGAGGCGATTCTCCCGCATCAGAGAGAACAGCTCCGCCATGCGCTCCGGCCGCTGGCAGACGCAGAACCTGCCGCCAAACCGCAGAAGCCTCGCCGCCTCCGCGACGAGCTCCGCAAGGGTACAGGACGACTCATGCCGGGCGGCATCCCTCTCCGGAGAGATACAGCCCTCCCCGGCGGAAGTGTCGAAATAGGGCGGATTCGCAGCGACGAGCGTGAAGCTCTCCGCAGGGAACAGCCTCTCCCGCAGGTCGCCGCAGACCGGCAGAAACCGGTTTCCGAGCTTATTTTCCGCAGTCGTCTTCTCCCAAAGCGGCAAAGCTGCGGGGCTGATCTCCGCCGCCGAAACGTGGCCCGGAAAACCCTTCGCGATCCAGCGGATGGGGATGATCCCGCAGCCGGTACAGAGATCACAGGGCAGGTCCTCTGCCTTCGGCGCCGAAAAATCCGCGAGATACAAGGCATCCTCGCCGAAACCATGAATTTTGGAGACGGCCAGCCGGATCCCGAAAATATCCTCAAAGGCAACATCCGCCAAAGCCGTTTCCCTCCTCTTTATCCGCCTCTTGGTTCGGGACCAAGAGGCCCCATGGACAAAAACTTTCGCATCCAGCGAATAAAACGAAAAACCGGCGGAAAGGTTACCCCTCCCGCCGAAGTTTTCATCTGCGAATTACTCCAACTGCGGCGCGCCGACCGGGCAGACGCTGGCGCAGGAGCCGCACTCAATGCATTTTGTCGGGTCGATGACATATTTGCCGTCGCCGTGAGAAATGGCATTGGTCGGGCACTCGTCCTGGCAGGAACCGCATTCGATACAATCGTCACTGATTTTATAGGCCATATTTCCGCACCTCCAAAAAATGATACATCTATTTTATCACACCGGTGATAAAATGCAATCGTTATTCGTCCGGAGTTTCGCTCTCCATATCGGATTCCTCCGGCTTCCGGTCCTTGCGCAGCGAACGGGTCTCCGTTTTATCGAAGACCTTCGGCGCCCCGTCCGGCGCGTCGTCCATGCGGACCGTGACCTTTCCGGTCATCAGGTTCAGGTCGATGACCGTGCCGGTGCCTTCCGGCGTTTTGACGGCGGAACCCATCCGCGGCATCGTGCGGATCAGTTCCTCGTAGCCTTCCTGCTCATATTTGAGGCAGCACATCAGCCTGCCGCAGGTACCGGAGATCTTGGCCGGGTTGAGGGAAAGCCCCTGTTCCTTGGCCATCTTGATGGAGACCGGCACGAATTCGCCGAGAAAACTCGAGCAGCAGAACGGCTTTCCGCAGATGCCGAGTCCGCCGAGCATCTTGGCCTCGTCCCGGACGCCGATCTGGCGAAGCTCGATCCTTGTATGAAAGACGGAGGCGAGATCCTTGACGAGATCGCGGAAATCCACCCGTCCGTCCGCGGTGAAATAAAAGATAATTTTGCTGTTGTCAAACGTGTACTCGACGTCGGTCAGCTTCATCTCAAGCCCCTGAGCGGCGATCTTGTTTTGGCAGATGTCGAACGCCTGTTTTTCCTGCCGGTGGTTCTCCTCGATGTGGGCGAGGTCCTCGGCCGTCGCGGCGCGCATGACCGGCTTGAGCGGCTGGACCGCCTTCTCCTCGTCGATCAGGCGGTTTGCCGCGGCCACTTCGCCGCATTCCACGCCCCGCGCCGTCTCGACGATGACCTTGTCCCCCAGCGCATATTTTTTGCCTTCCGGATCAAAATAATAGACTTTTCCCACTTCCTTGAACCGGACGCCGATGATTTCGATTTTATCGCTCATAAATTTCCTCCGAATATCCGCGCCATTCCGGCGCAAAACCAACTGTGCAGCAGGTCGATGCCGCAGTTCTGCCAGAGATCCTCCCGGGCCCGGGAAATCAATTCCTCCGTTTTCAGCGCCTCGGCAGGAGTCACTTTCCGCCCGACCGGCGGCCGCTCGCCTTTCGCGCCGGAGACCGCCGCCCTGCCGACCCACTCGGAAAGCCGCCGCAGGTAGAGATCGAACGTCTCTCTCGTCCTCGCCGAAGCGGAGAGCTCCGCCAACAGGCCGTAGGCGTTCCCCGCGCTCAGCATCGCCGGCGTGTCCGCCGCAAGCCGCGGCAGCATCATCCCGTCCGGCGTGGAGAGCGCCTCTGCCGCCGCGCCGAAGTTGCCGCCGAATATGGCCGCCGCAAGCGCGAGATCCTCCGGCTTCTCTTCCGGGAAACGCTCCTTCAACAGGGCTTCGCATTCCGCGGGTGCGGGCGCATCCAGTGTATAAACGGAAGAGCGGGAAACGATCGTCTCACAGAGCGCGAAGCGATTCTCGCAGGTCATCACAAATCTTGCGTGGCGCGGAGGTTCCTCGAGCGTCTTTAAAAGAGCGTTCTGTGCCTCGGTACCCATCTCGCCGATCTCCAGCAGGACGAAGATGCGTTCCTCCGCCTCGCTCGGAGAGAGCCAGACCGATTCGCGGATCCCCCGCACGTCCTCGATATGGAAGCTCCTCGCCCCGCCGCCGCCCCGTATGACCTCCACGTCCGGGTGGTTTCCGGAGGCGATCTTTTTGCAGGGCACGCAGCTTCCACAGGGGAAGCCGTCTCTTTTCTCACAGAGCAGCACCTGACAGAGCCACAGAGCAAGTTCCGTCCGGCCCGTCCCCTTTTCGCCCTCGATCAGGACGGCATGGGGCAGGCGCTTTTCCCTGACCGCGGAAGCAAAAATCTCCCGCAGTTCCCCTGCTCCCGGCATCAGACTTTTTCAAAGCGCTCGACGTTCATGACGAACACCGTCGCGCCGCCGACCGTGACTTCGATCGGCAGGGCGGAATACATGCCGACTTCGCTGAACGAATTATCCGGCACGATCTGTTTGCGCTTCCTGCTGTGGTGGGCGATGACGCTGATGGCATCGTCCACCTTGTCGTCGTCGACGCCGATCAGGAAGGTGGTGTTCCCGCTCATCAGAAATCCTCCGGTGGTTGCGAGCTTCGTCACCTGAAAACCGGCTTTGGTCAAAGCGGTGGAGACCGCATTGCTGTCGTCTCCGGATACAACGGCCAGGATCATTTTCATATCGGATCAGCTCCTTTTTTCGGGGTTTGAGATCACCGGATCACCGGGATGTGCCGGACGCCGTAATGAAGCAGCAGGCGTACGGTCTCCGCACCGACGGTTTCACCGGGTACGGTCAGGGCAATGCAGGGCGGGCACGGAATGCTGAGCGAGGCGGCCACCCTGCCCTCCGCCTCCTCGGTGGGAATCTCTTCGCTCGCGGCGAAGACCGCCTCCCGCATGGGAATCTTCTGTTTTGGCGCGAAATCCGGAAGAAATTCCTCTGCGGGCGTTTTGCTGCCGGGCGTCGACCGGAGAAAGGTCTCCAGCCGGCAAAAATCCTCCTCCGTATTAAAAGGAGAAGCCATCAACACGGCCCGCTCGGGATTGACGTATTCCGGCTCGATGCCGAATTCCCGCAGCCGGGCGCCGAACTGTTCCGCGGTCAGCCCCACGGCGGAGACCGAAAGAGCGAGTCTTGCCGGCTCAACGTCTCCCGTAAGCGGGGCGAGACCATTTTCCGCGGCAAGGGCCCGCAGCGTTTCCATCCGCGCCGCGAGCGCCGGGAAATCAAAACGGGCTTTCGTCCCAAGGTAATCGAGGCAGCCGTCCGCCGAGAGCATAATGAGATAATTCGGGCTGGTGCTGCCGAAGAGCCGCATCCGGCGCTTGGCCGCCTCATAGAGCGACGGATCGGCGAGATGCAGCAGGGCGCCGCCGGTCAGCACCGGCAGGGTTTTATGCAGGGAATCGGCGCAGAGATCCGCGCCGAGATGCATCGGATGAAGATTTTTCTCGAAGAAAGGCAGGTGCGCGCCATGGGCGTTATCCACAAGCAGCAGCGCGCCATGCTCGTGGCAGATCTTTGAGCACGCCGCGATGTCCGCGAGGCTCCCGAAATAGTCCGGCGAAGTAAGATAGGCGGCCTTCACGCCCGGATGTTCCGAAAGAGCGTGCTCAAGGGCCTCCGGCGTCTGCTTCATCAGCCAGACCGGCTCAAAACCGCACAGCGCCGCCGCGTTGACCGCCGAGCTGTGGCAGTTGCGGCCGATCAGGAATTCCTCTCCCGGCCGCAGCACCGTCGCCAGCATCGCCTGAATGCAGAGTGTGGAGCCGCCGGCCGAAAGGAGGCAGTCCCCGCTCTCATAAAGCGCGGCGTACTGCCGTTCGGTCTCCCGGATGGCCTCCTTGCATTCGTAGAGCGAATCCGTACCCATGACCTCGGTGACATCATATTCGGAAACTTGGTCAAAAAGCCCTGCCGCCCTGCCTTTATGGCCGGGCATGTGAAACCGGGCAAGTCCCTTTGCTAGATACGCTTCGACGGCTTCGGTCAGAGGCGTCATTTCTGCGCCTTTTTCTTCAGTTTCCGAAGCACCGTGTTGAGGTGAACCGCCTGCTTGACGAGTTTCGCCGCAAGCGGGCGGTAGACCCGGTCGAATTCGCCGGGCAGCTCGTCGACGCAGCCGTTGAAGCCGCGCTTGAAACGGTAGAGCCCGTAGAGATGATCGTCCTCGTTCTCGGTGTCGCCGGAGATGCCCATGAAGTCGTAGACCGTACAGCCGGTCTCGACGGCCCAGCAGATCATCTCCCACTGAATCAGATAATTGGGCATCACGTTGCGGAAGGCGTTGTCGGAGGCGCCGTAGACGTAGCAGCACTTGCCGCCATAATTGGTGGTGATGGTACCGCAGACGGCCTGACCGTTATAGAAGCCCATATATAAGCGGATATGCTCGCCGAGCGCATCCAGCATCCGGGCGAAATACTCTTTGGGGCGGATGTTGAAGCTGTCGCGCTCGCCGGTAATATCCATGATGCGCATGAATTCGTCGAGATATTCCTTGCCGACGACCCGGATCTCCACGCCGTGCTTCATCGCGACGCGGATATTGTAGCGGGTCTTCTGCGTCAGATCCATCAGCACCTGATCCTCCGTGCGGCCGTTAAGGTACAGGCGATAGTTGAACCTCACCTGAATCCCCTCGAAGCCGGTGGGACCGTATCGGCGCACAAAGCCCATCTTCCGCATCGTGCCGAGGAATTCCGTATTGGAGACGAGGACGTCCGGGTCACATTTGAACACATGGGCCTTATATTTTTTGGCAAGGATGTCCGCGCCGGCAAAGAGATCAACGAGAATTTTCTTATTATTGAGGTCACAGACCGGACCGCGCGGCGCATACAGAAAGCTCGTCCCGACGAGCGGAATTTTCTGGATCAGCACCAGCATGCCACCGACGATCTTTCCATAGGCGTTCCGGGAGACGACAATTTCGCTCTCCCAGTTGGCTTTGACCTTCGGCCACATGGTGGACTGGGTGAAGCAGCTCTGCGGGGAGTGCGAGCAGAATTCCTCGTACTCCGGCCATTGCTCTTTTTTGAGGATCTCCAAATTCAGCCCTCCAGAATGTTATAATTGCGTTCCGGGGTTTCCGGCCCCCTCCATCCGTAGGCGCGGTCGGAGAGATCCGTTCCCGGTGTATAGACCGGTTTTGCGGTCTCCTTGAATTCCTTCCAGCCGGTGCCGTCGGCATGACGGTTCATCGGACAGACATCGGTGCAGCGGTCGCAGCCGGAGACGAAGCCGACTTTTCGGATCAAAGCCTCCTCCTCCGCGGTGAGCGCACCCTTTTTCTGCGTCATGGCGGAGACGCACCTCGTCCGGTCGAATCCCTCGGGGGAAAGAGCGGCGTTCGGGCAGGCTTCGACGCACTTGTTGCAGAGGAGACAGGTGTCCGGATGCGGAACCGATTTGGGAAACGCATGCGTCGTGACGATCTCGCCGATCGCACAGCGGGTGCCGTATTGATCGCTGATCAGCAGGTTGTTGCGCCCGTGGACGCCAAGCCCCGCCAGCACGGCCGCCCGCACCTCCGCAACCGGAGAGGAATCCACAAAACAGGCGAACCGGTCCTCCGGGTAGAGTTTCTTCAGGAGTTCCGCGGCGACGTCGAGATGCTTTTGGCCGACAAGGTGATAATCCATGCCGACGCAGTAGCGCGCCACGTTCCTGCCCTCATTCTTCCCGGTATCCCACGGAATCAGACAGACGATCACGGATCGGATGCCGTCGAACAGCTCGTTTTTTCGGTATCCGGTGCCGGGAAGCGTCTCCGCATATGCCGCGACGCCGTAGCCGTCGAAGCCGGCGGCCCTCATGATCTCCCCGAGTCGGCCGGCGGTCGTCGCAGCCATCTCAATTCCTCCAGTATTTGCGGTCGAGGCTCCGGTATTGCAGGGCCTCGGCGATATGCTTTGTATCGATCGTCTCGCTGCCGTCGAGATCGGCGATGGTGCGGGCGACCTTCAGAATCCGGTCGTACCCGCGGGCGGAAAGCCCCATGCGCTCGAAAGCGCGCATCAGAACGCCCTTCGCGTCCTCGGTCATCACGCAGTATTTCGGCAGCATGGCCGGCGTCAGCATCGAATTGCAGGTGATTCCGGTACCTTTATACCGTTTGAGCTGAATGGCCCGGGCCCGGTTGACCCGCGCGCGGATGTCCGCGGAGGATTCGCTCCGGGCGGAATCGGTGAGATCGGAAAACTCCACCGGCATGACCTCGACATGGAGATCGATGCGGTCGAGCAGCGGGCCGGAGACCTTTGCCATGTATCGGGAAATGGCTCCCTCGCTGCAGGTGCACTTTTTGGACGGATGGCCGTAAAAGCCGCAAGGGCAAGGATTCATCGCCGCCACCAGCATGATGGAACAGGGATACGTCAGGCTCCCGGCCGCCCGGGAGATCGTGACGGTACCCTCCTCCAGCGGCTGGCGGAGCACCTCCAATGCGGAACGGCTGTACTCCGGCAGCTCGTCCAAAAACAGGACGCCGTTGTGCGCGAGGGAAATCTCCCCCGGCCTCGGAACGCTGCCGCCGCCGGTTAAGCCCGCAGGAGACACCGTATGATGCGGCGAACGGAACGGCCTCTGCGTCATCAGGGGAATCCCCTCCGGCAGAGTACCGCAGATCGAATGAATTTTGGT
>DAOSWK010000057.1:0-11064 GCA_035593545.1 Oscillospiraceae bacterium
TCATAATCCTGAAGCAGGGCAAAAAAGCGCTTTTTTTCTCCTTCCGCCGCCAGATTTTTAAAATATCCCCAGATGTGCAGGGCGGCGTTGACGGCGTTTCCCGGTATGATCTCCTGCGCATAAGCATGTTCAATCAGATGGTAGAACGTAAGCGCCGGATACGATGATTTCTCTTTCAGAAGTTCCCGAATTTTTTGGTAATCGCCCGGCGCTTGTTCGAGCACCGCATATTTATATTTGCCCCACTCGAGCTCCAGCGCCCCGATCGTTCCCTGCTGCGCCGTACAGTTGATGCATTTGACGGCGGAGAGATTTTTATCCTTGACTTCGAGCATGATGTCCGGCCTGTCTCCCCCGAGCGACGCGAAGAAATCCATGAATTCGTCAATGATGATGCTCCCGGAATGGGAGCCGGCGCTCTTCCCCGGCGCCTGCTGCGAATAGTGCACCTTTTGCCGGCCGTCCTTCTCGCCCCATGACGGCGCGCACTGGGAAATCCAGAAGGCGTCGTTTTTCGACGGATCGCAGCCGTTGACATTATTGTGAAGGTTGTCGTAGACGACCGGGATGCCGAGACGCGCACCCAGTTCAAGCACGTCGCCGATATGGTACGATCGGTCGTCGTTTTCCAGCACGAGGCGGCGCCGGATCGATTCGTCCAGATCCCGGTAACGCTCCGAAAACCGCTGCACGGCGGCCTTTTTGTCGCCGTAGACGCCGCCGACATGCAAAACGATCTTGCAGGAGGAACCGACGCCGAGACTGTCCAGAAACGCCGCGTGATAGCGAAGATCTTCCACCGCGCGCTTTGCCACCTGCTTCTCCGGCGAATTCAGCACGGTGTACTGTCCCGGATGCATCGAGACGCGGATGCCGGCCTTTTCGATGCTCTCCCCGACGGCGGCAAGTTCCTCTCTGAAAAGCTCCGCCCACGGCAGCGGACGAATCGGGCCGGAGCCGAAAGGGATGATGTCCGAGCTGATCCGAAAAAGGCGGATCCCGTTCTCGTCGTTATAGGCGACGATGTTTTTGAGGGACGCCAGATTATGCCGGATCAGTTCCGCCAGCTTTTCTTCGCCGGCGTTTTTCAGCAGACATCCTTTTATCTCCGTATCCGGTACGCCGACGGCCAGACAGGCATAGCCGATGCTCATGGTCTCACCCCTTCAAACAGGCGGCCGATCCAATTATTCCTTTATAATAAAGATGCCCATATTCCGGCATAGAAAAACGGAAGAGCCGCATGTCGAAAAAGTTGCCGTTCCCGCGGCGCAAAACAGGCCGAAGGTATCCTTCGGGCCGCGGGCACTCCGACAAAATTCCCCTCTGTACCCAAGTTTCAGCCCAGCGTCACATCCAGTACCATCATCACACTGAAACCGGCGGCAAAAAACAGCGTCCCAATATCAGAATGCCTGCACCCCGACATCTCCGGGATCAGTTCCTCCACCACCACATAGATCATCGCCCCCGCGGCAAAGCCCAACATATACGGCAGCGCGGGAACGATCCACCCGATCGCCAAAATGGTCAGCACCGTGCCGATGGGTTCTACAATTCCGGAGAGCACGCCGCCGGCAAAGGCCTTCGATTTTTTCATTCCCCCGGCCCGGAGCGGCATCGAAACGATGGCGCCCTCCGGAAAATTCTGAATGGCAATTCCAAGGGCGAGCGCCAACGCGCCCGTCGCCGTGATCCGCGTATTCCCGGCAAGCCAACCGGCATAGACCACCCCGACGGCCATGCCTTCCGGGATATTGTGCAGCGTGACGGCCAATAACAGCATCGTCGTCGTTTTTAGACGGCTTTTCGGGCCTTCCGCACACTCACTGTTCCGGTGCAGATGCGGAATAATATGGTCCAGCATCAGCAAAAACAGAATTCCGATCCAAAAACCGACAACGGCGGGGACAAACGACCATTCTCCGCTGTCTGCCGACTGCTCGATCGCCGGGATCAGAAGGCTCCAGACGGAGGCCGCCGACATGACCCCGGCCGCAAATCCGGTCAGCGCGCGCTGAACGGGATCGCTGATGGCCTTTTTGATAAAGAATACACAGGCCGCGCCCAGAGCAGTTCCCAAAAAAGGAATCAAAATTCCATAAAACATCTTCATTCTTTCGTCGTCCTCTTCCTTTGCCCGTATCCCGTTCGGCTAAAACGCCCGGTACTCTGTTTTTTTATGTTTTGTATCAACTGAGGAAACCCTCGACGATCTTGGCTTCGGCCTCCTGTTCGGTGAGCCCCAGCGTGCGCAGCTTCAGAATCTGCTCTCCGGCGATTTTGCCGATGGCCGCCTCATGGATCAGCGCCGCCTCCACATGATGCGCGTAGAGCTTCGGCGAAGCATCTACCGTGGCGGTGCCGTCGATGATCGCGTCGCATTCGGAATGACCGCTGCACGGCGCGTTGCCGACAATCGTGGAGGTATAGGTCTGATGCGAGGATCCCCGGGCGACGGAACGGGAAACCAGATCCACGCCCGAGCCCTCGCCGTTCAGGTCCACCTGAAAGAGAGTCTCCGCCTCCTGATCGTTCTCGGTCAGAAGACGTTCCCGGATCAGCAACTTCGCGCCCGCGGCCACGGTTGCGGTCGTCTCGCGCACCGAATGATCCACGCCGCCGATCTGAGCGGTATCCATCTCTAGAACCGAGTTCTCGGCAAGGTAGGCCTCCGTCACCGGATCGATGGTTCGGAGGCCCGTCCCCTTCCCGGTGCCGACATGCTTTTCCACATATTTTACGCGCGCGCCCGGCTCCAGAAAGAAGCGGTGAATGCCGTTGTGGCGGGCGGGCTCTCCGTTTTCGGTATGAACCCCGCACCCCGCCACGATGATGACGTCGGCATTCCGTCCGACATAGAAATCGTTATATACGAGATCATCCACATCGCCATGGGTAACGCAGGCGGGAATATAGACGCTCTCCCCGATCGTTCCCGGCAGAATATGAATATCCAGCCCCGGCTTGTCCGTCTTGCTCTCAATTTTAATATTTTCACTGGATCTCCGGCCCGCGCAGCCGCCGTCCTCACGAATATTGTAGGCGCCTTTAAAAGTCCCGGTCCAGTCCGAAATCATTTTCAGCAACTTTTTTGTCGTCTCATTCATGGAACAATTCCTCCTTTTTGCGGCAGACGGCGATGTCTCCGGCCGCAAGAACACGCGCCATCATTTCATCCTTTGCGCCGGATGCCTGAACCGTTCCGTCGGCCAGAAGCACAATTTCATCCGCGATCCGCAGAATCCGTTCCTGATGCGAGATGACGACAAGCGCCCCGCTCAGATCTTCATGCATATTTTTGAATACGTCGATGAGATTCTTGAAGCTCCACAGATCGATGCCGGCTTCCGGCTCGTCGAAGATCGAGAGCTTGGTATGCCGCGCGAGCACGGTTGCAATTTCGATGCGCTTGATCTCGCCGCCCGACAGCGTCGCGTTCACCTCGCGGTCCAGATAATCCTTCACACAAAGGCCCACCTTGCTGAGAATGTCGCAGAGCTGTTTTTCGTCCAGCGAGCCGCCGGCGGCAATCTCGATCAACCGGCGCACCGTGATTCCTTTGAAACGGACCGGCTGCTGAAAGGCAAAGCTGATGCCCTTTCTTGCGCGCTCGGTGACGTCCAGCTCCGTAATGTCCTCCCCGTCCAGCAGAATCCGGCCGGAAGCGGGCGCTTCGATTCCTGCAATGATGCGGGCCAACGTCGTTTTGCCGCTCCCGTTCGGCCCGGTGATGACCAGAAGCCTTCCGTCCGGGACCGTTAGATTGAGATCCTTGAGCACCGGTGTCCCGTCCGGCGCATTCCAGAAAATATGAGTTAAAGAAAGCATATGATCCACCTCGTTTTATTTTTACGTCGATTGGCGCTGCTTACCATTTAATTGAAAAAACATGCCCGAAAAACGGTCTATTTAGGCGGAAACAGGCGGTCGCAGGTGCCCCGGACCAAGATTTCCAACACCTGCGGATATTGTTCCCCGATATTTTCCCGGTGGGAAACCGTCAGCATCAGCCCCCGGATTGCCGCCGACGCCAGTTCTATGCCGCCGACGGGCTCAAGTCCCGCCCGGCTCAGAGCTTCCCGAATGTGAACCGCATCGCTGTGGTAATGCTTTTTTTTCATCTCCCGGGGGATTTTTCGCAGAATGCAGGGGACGTCCCGTTCCATAAAGTCCATCATGCCGGTCTGCTCCATGGCCCGACAGGCGGCCAACACCGCCTCCGCAACGCGCGCGGCGTCGGACAGGCCACAGTTCTGCTCCAGAATCCGAAAGGAAACTTCATAGACCTCCGTATGCATATCCTCGAGGACTTCCAGAAACAGCATTTCCTTGGAGGCATAAAATTTATAAAAGGCTCCTTTGGAAATATTCGCCGCCCGCGCCAGCTGATCCACCGATGTTTTATGAACGCCGAGACTGAGGGCACACTGACGCGCCGTCTCCTTGAGGCTTTTGAGGATCGTCTGCCTCTCCTGTTCCGAAAACGCCACCGCCATATGTTTCACCTCCCGTCACCGTATGACCGATTTGTTTTTACGGTCGCATTATAGCAGACCGGCATTCGGAAGTCAAGCCGGTCCGGTAAAATTTGTCGAAGTAAGATCCCCCGTTCAGACGGCGGAGCGCGTTTGTTCTAAAAGAGGATCGCAAGCGTTTTTTGCCGGGTTCCGGCAAAAAGTGTAATGATCGAAAGCCTTCAAGAGACACCGAACAGGCCGTTTTATATTTCAGGCTAAAAAAGCCTTATGCTGAGCAGCTTTTCGCCGGACAACACAAGGCTTCTTTGATATAATAAAATCGACTTCTGCCAAGAATTCAGGGGTCGCCGGCGTTTCCCCGGAAATGCGGCCGGCCTTCCCGTTTTTTGCCGGGCGCGCGGCGAAAAGTTTTATACGAAACGCTTCAGAAGGGGATTGTTTATAAAATACTCCCATGAAATGCCGCATTCGCCGATGAATCTGGGGTCGCGAACGCCTTTTTCCCCGTCGTCGTGGTAGTCGGAACCGCCGGAGATGACGGCCAGCCGACCGCTGTACCGGTTTTTGATTTCCCGCTCAATCTCGAAGCGCGACAGCTTTCCTTTATAGCTTGTCTTTTCATATGGATAGCACGCCTCGATGCCGTCCAAACCGGCGGCGATCAGCTTTTCGATGTATTCATATCGGGATACTTGCCGGTCTTTATAGGGGACCTGCTCATCGATCAGGTGCGGATGGGCCAGAATCGCTACTCCGCCGGCCGCATGGATGACGCGGACGGCCTCCAGCGGATCGATTTTCTCCCGCCTGACGTTAAAAACCGGATTGTCCCGCACCATGATCTTTGCCTGATCCCATGACGCCGCATAGCCCTTTTGTGCCATGGCCTCAAAAATATGTTTTCTCTGAACCTCTTCAGGCTTTCTGGGCGGTGTTGTTCCGTTGAGGACGTCGTCCCAGCCGACATGGATGCCGTTTTCGCAGAGGATTTCGGTGAGCCTTTTGTACCCCTGCATCTTGCTCCGTTCGGCGTCCTTCTCCGTCTTTGCGATCGCAGGATCGTGAAAGTCGCAGCCCAACCCCACGATATGGACGTCGTCCACGTTCGTGTCGCACGAATACTCGATGCCCGGAATGAAGATCAGCCCTTTTGACCGCGCATAGTCGATCGGCGAAATTAAGCTTCCGTTCTCGATTGTGATCGTCTCAGGAGGGCGCGTATCGTGATCCGTCAGGGCGATCGCTCTCATTCCGGCCCCGGAGGCGTTGTCGATCAGTTCCTGTACTGTGTCGTTGCCGTCTGAGCGGACCGTATGCGTATGCAGGTCGACGGGATAATTCGGTTTGTTCAATTCGCAGCCCTCCCGGCGGAACCGAACATACGGATATGTTCCTCCACGCACGCCTTCGTCCGTTCCATCACATAGCTGTCGAGTTTCAGCGGATTGTTCTCATCGGGATGTTCGCTCATATAGGCGAGCATGCCCTGACAGTACGAAATTTTGACGGCGGTGGAGACGTTGATCTTGGAGGCGCCCAGATCGATCAGACGGCGGAACACCTCGGGTCGGAGTCCCGTTCCCCCATGAACGACAAGCGGGCAGGGAATTTCGGAGGAAAGCTTTTTAAAAAGGTCATAATCGAGTTTCGGCTCGCCTTTGTAAAGCCCGTGGGCCGTTCCTATGGCGGGAGCAAAGGCATCCACCCCGGTTTTAACGACATATTCGAGGGATTTTCCAGGGTCGGCCAATACGGATTCCCCCGCCCTGATGTCGTCCTCGACCCCGATGATGGCGCCCAGCTCGCCCTCCACGGTCGCGTTTTTCTGCTCCGCATATTCCACGATCCGCATGGTCTCGGCGAGATTTCTCTCGAACGGCGCCTGAGAGAGATCGATCATGACCGAGGACCAGCCGAGATCAAGGCACTTGACGACGTACTCCGGATCCGTGCAGTGATCAAGATGGACGGCAACCGGGATCGGAGTCTCCTCCGCAAGCGCCCGGAGAAAAGAGATCAGTTTCTCGGGCCCGATCTGTCTGACCGTGGAAACGGAGGTCTGGAGAATGATCGGGGAGGACAGTTCCACAGCCTTTTGTATGGCGGCCTGTGCCGTCAGATAATTGACAATGTTGAACGCGCCGACCGCATATCCGTCCGCTCTTGCCTTCAAAAGCAGGCTTCTCATATTGACATAGCTCATATCCATGACTCCTTTTATAAAATGGGTTCCGAATCGATATGCTATGACGGCACATGCCCTTCCCGGCCATATTTTTATGGATCAGGGCGGCCACCGCTTATACGGCAACCGCCCTGATCCATGAATATAGTTTGAGACGAGTGGCCGTCCTGTTGCGGTAGGACAACCAATCAGGTCAGTCAATGGAGATGCCGCCCAACGCGGCCTATTTATATAGTTTGAGAAAAGAAGTCATTCTGTTGCGGAGAATCAGCCAATCAGTTTCAGATAACGCTCGAAGTTCGGGTTGCTCATGTACTCTTTGCCCAGAATGGCGCGATCCAGACCATACTGCCAATAAAGGTCACGATCTTTGCCGTTTGCGATCTGAACCAGAGACCATACGGACCAATAGGTGCAATAGAGGAATTCGCTGACCAGGATACGCGCCCGCTGCTCATCGGTCGGCTCGCCGCCGAAATAGGCACGCATGAAGATCTCGCCGGCTTCATCGCTCAAAAGGTTTTCGGTGAAGATGCCGCTGGCATCATAATAAGGATCGCCCATGCCGCCGTATTCCCAGTCGATCAGTTTCATGGTTTTACCGTCATACATGAAGTTCTCGGCAAGCGTATCGTTGTGGCACGGAGTAAGAGCCGGAGGATTCTTCGCATATGCATCGCGGACGCGGAGCACGGTTTTGTAAATGCTGTCCCAGCCCTCATAGCGGTCTTCAAATTTCTTTTGTTTCAGGATAGTTACATAATCTTCAATGCCGGCAACAGGATCGAAAGCTCCGAGGAACTTGATACCGCTCGAATGGAGGGTGTTCATGATCTGCGCCGAATTCTTGAGCACGTCCGGATTCTTCTGGAAATCCTCAATGTGCAGGGTCGGCAGTTTTACGAATTCGACAAGCTGCGAACCGGTATCGGGGTCAAAGTAATATACTTCCGGGGCGATGCCCATACCGGCGGCCATGGTGCTGTTGTGCTTTTCCGCCTGACGGCTAATGTACTCGCCGGTGCCTCTGCCGGCAATTCTCATAGCAACCGTTAAGCCATCCTCGAATACAACCTTAAAACTCTTATTGGTAAGGCCCCCTGCCAAGATCTCGATATTGGCGACCTTTCTTTTAAGAATTTTTTCCGCCAGATTCAGCAGGTCCATAAAATCACCGATCTCATCGGCTTTGAGGATGCTCCAAAAATTTTTTACCGATTCATTGTCCATACTGATGTGCTCCTATCTGTTGATTTTTGAGATCTCCGCTCGTGTAAGCACATGATACTCCTTTGTGTTAGACAAATGTCAACTCAATTTTTTTCAGATACATTGCATAATCTTGCGGGAGGAAAATTGGCGTTTTTACAGCATGCTTTTTGGACCGAAAAAGGATATAATGAGGAGGAAGGACGGTGATCTGTGTGAACGACGATTATTTGTCGATTACGGAGCTGGCAAAACTCAGAAAAGTTTCCAGCGAGACCCTGCGGTACTATGATAGGATCAACCTCCTTAAGCCCGAATATATTGATCCCGAGACAAGATACCGATATTATTCGGTCCGCCAAAGTGAAAAACTCGGCGTCATCCGAGAGCTCCGGGAACTCGGTATGTCCGTGGAAGAAGTCAAGGATTATTTTAAAGACTGCAATCTGCGGAAATCCATCCGGATCTTCTCCGAATATTACTCAAAATTACAGGCCGATATTGAGAGAAAGCTGTTCCTGTGCCATACCATCGCGCGGAAGCTTTCATTCCTCGGAGAGCTCACGTCGCTCAAGGAAATCGAGCATCCATGCATGCGGTATTTCCCGGAAAGACATATTATCACCTTCGGAGAGCCGGCCGGAGGCCCGAAGGAGCACGTGTACGCACTGACAAAGCTGGAATGGTATCTGAACGAAATCGCGCCGATCCTCGCCACGGACTGCGTCGGCGTGTACGCGGGAGAAGAACTGCTGGAAAAGAACGAAAACTACATCCATGCGATACCAATGCTGTTTGTGGATAAGGATGCGGTAAAAGTAAAGTCGGAATATATGCGCAGTGTCCCTGCCGGAGATTATCTGTGCGTGGCTTACCACGGCGGCCGGCTTGAAAAATATGACCCGTGCTTTGAAAAAGCCAAAGAATATCTGGTGGATAACCATTTAAAAATTAAGGGATATATCTATCAGATATATAAGATCGACGTGACCCTGACCGGCGACCGCAGCGAGACCCTTTTGGAAATACAGATACCCGTCACCCCGGAATAAAGGCTGACTTTTCTTCCTGTTTCAGCGATGGAAAGGAACGATGTAACATATCGTCTTTTCCATGATCTTTGCTGTACGGACAGGCTCGCCGCAAAAGCAAAAGAGGGATTTTTCCCGTCCGACGGCATACGTTCCGGATCGCCGAAGAGCGGCAAAAGGATCCTTATGGCCGGCAGTTCAAGACAACCAAATAAGAAAAATGCAAAGCCCTGTCGGAGACAGAATATCGCCGTCCCGACGGGACTTGAGAGAAAGAAAGGCCGGCGCCTAAAAAAGACGCCGGCCTTTCTCATGCTCTCTCGGAGCGGGCCGTATTCCGGAATGATTCCGATGATGCAAAAGGAGCCTTGCCTCGCCTCCTTTCGGACGGCGGCGGATGCTCAATCCCAACAAGAAAAAATTATTCCGAAAAGGGTATTGACATTTGTGCAGCACAAAGGGATAAAGTTTGTCTCAGGAAGTCTCCAACAAGCATCGATAAAATTGCTTTTCTGTCGGGGACGGCCCAAAAACAACGGGAACTGGCGACGATCTTCTTTCTATAGGACACATTATATTTGACGGCTTTTCCGTCAAATATATCCCGTCTCTCACCAAGGGGCTCAAAATTGAGCACGTATTCAAGATGGAGTATATAGATCCAAAATTGGATATATTATGAGCACGTCTTTCGGATTTAAGCCGATGATTCCTTTTTTAAGCGATCTGTCGGCAGGTGCTCGCGACAGCTTTCCCGGAAATTTGTTTCTTATCATCTTAGACGACTTCTCAGCGAGGACAGCACCGGAACAGGCGCTGTCTATGAATAAAGACAAAGCCGCTTTTTGCGGCAGGACCCGACAAGCGTCGCCGTCATAGACGAAGGCGCCGGTAACAACAAGTCGGATCCGAAGGCAGAAGAAAATCCGGCCCCGGCGAAACTCAAGGATCGTCCGGAGGGTCCGGCCGGAGCCATCAGGAATCCCGCAAGCGAAGCGGAACCGATTTCTTGGCGGCGACGGAAGAGATTGCTGTTCAGGCAATGAACATGCAGTCTGAAAACGCCTCAAATGTTTTTTCAGGCGTTTGACAGCCAAGCTCCTATCTTCGGCAGAGCCTGTCCGGCTTGCCGGCCGCTTGGTTAAGCTCCCCTCACGATGAGGAATCTTTTGGGATATGGCGTTTGAACGGGGTACGCTGTGCCTTTCGTTCTGCGGCTTTTCTCAAAAGGCATACGGTGGCAAAGGAAAACCCTTCCGCTGACTCAGAACGTCTTTGAGCAGGCTTGGGACATGATCGACAGAGCCAAACAGGGCAGCTATCTCCCGCCGTGGCACGACAAAATGGAATACATCCTCCATACCACCGAGGATGCCTTCAACAACAACGGAATGGTCCTGAAACCCTGCCACAACGACTTCTGGACGAACAACCTGATGTATAACGAAGAGAAAGACGATCTGAAGATCATCGATTACGAATATGCGTCCATGAACGATCCGTACTATGACATCGGTCTTCTCTCCACGGTCAACTATTTCACCGAGGCCATGGATGTCGAGCTCTGCAAGATCTATCACGGCGGAAACTACGACGAGATGGGCTTCGCGAAGATGAAACTCTACAAGATCATCGGCGACATCAAGTGGGCTTACTGGGCACTGCAGCAGGCCATCAACTCCGACGTGGCTTTCGACTACATGAACTGGTACGGCGCGAAGATCGCTCGTCTCCAGCATCTGTGGCTTGATCCTCGTATGGATATGTGGCTCAATATGCTCAACGGCAAACCGATTTTCAGAACCAAATAAAAAGCATCGAAATTCCCTCCCTATTTTTAGGGAGGAAATTTTTTAGGCGAAAGGATCGTCTGAATCCGATTTCATACGGCACGGCTGTCTTACACCATTCTTGGATCTTTCTTTGGAAACCATCCGGTACGTTTCCATGAAGAAGTATCATACGAGTACATTTCTTTTGGTTTGCCGATCATTTGGGTGGGGTTATCGTCCTGATCAACGGCGAATTTCTCGTATCCGGCAGAAATGAGGCCGCGGCTCAGTTGTTGCCATCACCATAGCGGTCTTCCAACAGAATACCGGTATCATGCTTCCTCTGTTCGATACAATGGTGGAAATCGACCCTGAAACCGGAACGA
>DAOSWK010000058.1:0-10810 GCA_035593545.1 Oscillospiraceae bacterium
CCGAGGCCGATTCTCTCGCAGAGACCCTTCGCAACGACTTCTTCGTTGTCCATCTCGATAAGCTGATACTTAAGGGAGGAGCTCCCGGCGTTGATAACCAGTACTTTCATTATTCCTACCTCCAAATAATAAATCCGTTTTATTTGGTTGACGGCGTACTTGACGTCATCACAACATTCCTATATTATTACACTATGGGTAAAAATTCAAGTCCCATACAGCTTTACAGGCAATTTTAGGCACTTTTTGCATGAAATCTGTTAAATTAAGGGGGAACGGATATGAAAATCGCCGGGATCATCGCGGAGTACGATCCGTTCCACAACGGCCACGCCTATCAGATCAAACAAACAAAAGCGGCCGGCGCAGAGGCGGTCGTAGCCGTTCTCGGCGGAGATTTTACGCAGAGGGGCGAGCCTGCTTTCTGCCCGAAAGAGCTTCGCGCGAAGGCGGCTCTTCGGTGCGGCGCCGACCTGATCCTCGAGCTCCCTCTGCCTTATGCGATCGGCAGCGCGGAGCGGTTCGCTTTCGGCGGCGTTTCGCTGCTCGCGGCGTTGGGCTGCGTCGGGCTGCTCTCTTTCGGCAGCGAGAGCGGAGACCGGGAGGGCATATGGGCCGTCTCGGAGGTCCTCACCTCTCCGGAGTATGCGGAAACGCTGAAGGCCTGCCTCGCGGGCGGCATCTCGATGGCCGCGGCGCGGGAGGAGGCCGTCCGGAGAATCCTGCCGGAGAAAGCCGATCTCCTCAAAAACCCCAACGATTCCCTCGGCGCCGAGTACTGCAAATGGGTGCGGAAGCTGACGCCTCAGACCGAAATCCTGACGATCCGGCGTTACGGCGCGGGGCACGGCGAAATGACGGCCGCGCGTTCCGGCATCGTCTCCGCCTCGTATCTGCGCAGCTTTTCCGAGCCGGAGGAGATGCGCCCCTATATGCCGGAGGCGGCCTATGAGGTGCTGGCGGAGGGCTGTGCGGCCGGAAAATTTCCCGCCGATCCGGAAAAGCTCGCGACCGCCATGCTGGCGAAACTCCGCACAATCTCCGAGGAGGACTTTGCCCGGCTGCCCGACTGCGCCGCGGAGGGGTTTTATCACCGCGTTTACGACGCCGCGCGAAAAGCCGGCACGCTTTCGGAATTTTATGAGCTCGCCAAGACGAAGCGCTACGCCATGAGCCGCATCCGGCGCATCGCGGCGGCGTCCTTCACCGGCATGGATCTTTCCGTGCTCAATATCGGCGCTCCGCCCTACTGCCGCGTGCTCGCCATGAACGGGACCGGCGCCGCCGTGCTCAAAGAGGCGGCGAAACACCCGGGAGGCATCCCGATTCTGTGCTCGCTTGCGGATCTCGAAAAGACCTCTCCCGAGGCGGCGCGCTTCGCGGAACTGGAAAGCCGCGCGGAAGATCTGTACCAGCTCTGTCTCCCGTGTCCCGGCCCCTGCGGCATGGAGTACCGCTGGCAGGTCGTCAGGGAGTAAAACAATGAAAAAGTGAGCGGCTTTTTTAGCCATCCTGACGATGCTTTTGTGCGGCTGCGGAAAACAGGACAAGATGTTTTCTACCTTTCTGTGAAAAATCACATGGAGAGGGATTATCCGCGGCCCGCATGTTGAATACGGGATCGACATGTACCGCTCGGCGGCGGAGCGATCATGGAGGCGGAAGGCTCGGCGATCGCGTACGGCGAAATCTTGACAAAGGATTTTCTTCCGGAGGATTTCCCGGAGGGAGCGGATCTCTCCGGTTTCTATGCGGACGGTTTTGTTTTTCTTGAGGACGGCGATAAAATACAAGCCGGGGACCGGATTTCGCTCCCCGCGGAATATGGAAAGACGGATTCTTTTCTTCTCACCGGAAATTCCGGCGACGGATTTATTCTGACAAAGACATGACGGAGGAAAAACGCTGCATGTGGAATTATCTCTGGCCGGCGCTGCTGATCGTCGGCGGAAACGTTTGTTATCATCTGCTCGCAAAAATTACGCCAACCGGAGTCAACCCGTTTGTGACGCTCTCCGTCACCTATCTGGTCTCGGCGGCGACCTGCCTTGTGCTCTCTCTCGCGGCCGTGGGCACACAGGGATTTGCCGCGGCCGTCCGGCAGGTCAACTGGACCGGCTGGCTGTTGGGTGTCGTCATCGTCGGGCTTGAGTTCGGTTCCATCAGCCTCTACCGCGTCGGCTGGGACATCAGTATCGGCTCGCTCGTCACCAATATTGCGCTCGCGGTCTGCCTCTTGGCCATCGGCCTCCTGTTTTTTCATGAGACGATCAGCCTGAAACAGATGCTCGGCGCGCTGCTGTGCGTCGGCGGGTTGGTCCTGCTCAATCTGAAATAATAAAAGGAAAAACAAAACGCCTCACGGGGAACTTTCCGCGGGGCGTTTTTTTATAGGGTCACGGGCCGCGCCGAACTCCGGTTTCGGTACCTGTGGCCTACCGGGGAGGGAGATTGCCATCGCTCCGAGACATTCCGTCGGAGTTTACTTTTGCAGGTGGCCTTGCATGGCTTGCTCTACCGCGAAAGAAATTTCCGTTCCGCGCCCATGCCGAAGGAAATCACCGCACCAGAACATGAAAACATTCCTTGGGCTTTCCGTTCCGTACCCGTTGCGTTCGGCCGAAATGCCGATTTTTCGGAATATCTCTTTCTTTACTACTTTCTAAAAAATTATGAGGGAGGTTTTTCAATGCGGTTCCGGGCTTTTGAGGGCGGATTATTCTTCCCCGAGGATTTTTTTAATCTCCCAGAGATTCCGGATCTCGTATTCCGGCGCGTCCTCCGGTTCTCCGGAGAAGGGGAGCCCCTCCGGGTTGTACCAGCAGGCATCGATGCCGGCCGCATGCGCGCCGCGAATGTCGCTCGTCAACGAATCGCCGATCGCGAGCGCCAATTCCGGCTCGAACGCCGGGATGCCGTCGAAGCAGGAATCGTAAAACGCCCGGTACGGCTTCGGGACGCCGACCTCCTCGGAGATGAAGACGCCGTCCATCAGATTTCCGAAGCCGGAGAGCTCCATTTTCCGGTGCTGCGTCACGGCGACGCCGTTGGAAACCACATATTGCCGGTAATTTTCGCCGAGCGCCGTACAGAGCGTATAAGAATCGTCTCTGTAATAACAGACGCCGCCGAGCGCCGCCTGATAGATTTCCTGAAATTTTGCGACATCGATCTCCGTGATCCGGAGTTCCCGGAAGAGGATCCGGAAACGCTCGAGTTTCAGTTCCTCCTTCGAGATCTCGCCGCGCTCGAAGCGCTTCCAGAGACCCTCGTTGATGCCGGAATAGAGGGAGACCGTCTCGTCGTCCGCCTCGCGGCCGAAGTTCCGGAACGCCTCCCGGAGGGCATAGCTTTCGGATTTTTTGAAGTCCAGCAGCGTCTGGTCGACATCCCAGAACAAAAAACGGTAGTTCTTTCCCATGAAGGCCTCTCTTTCTTTCCGAAGCGGGGCGAAACCGTCCGCCGCGGCGCCTTTTAAACAGTCCGAAAAAATCATAAAACAGCCGGGCAAAAAAAGCAAGCCGAAACGAAATTTTCCGGCGATTCCAGATTTTTTCGGGGCATACTACAGACAAAAACGGATTCTTTGCTTTTTTGGAATCGATTTTGTGGTAAAATAAGATCGAAAGCGGTCGAAACCGCGAAAGCAGGCCGCCGGCGGCCCGAACCCGATTCCGCCGGAGAAGGGAGCGTCCCATGAAAACCATTCGTATGGCATCCGCCTGTCTGGCGCTGATCCTTCTTTTCGGCATGTCCGGCTGTGGAAAACAGAAGGACTCCGCAACACTTACCGGAGATGCGGAACTTGTCATCACGCCGGTGGAGCCGGAAATCGAGTCTGAATCCGAATCCGAGCCGGAGACCTCCTCCGAGCCGGAGGACGAGACCTACATCAACAACCTCCGCGCGCTGGAGGCGATGGGCGAGGACTTCGTGGAGATCGCGGACCTCAGCGCCGAGAGCGTGCCGTGGGGTCCGGGCGTGAATTTTGACGAGACCGGAAAACCGATCGCCTGCGTTCAGTTACAGGCGCTGTACGGCAAATATAACGCCGACTTTCTCCGCTCCGGCGACGAATATAAGGGGAAGGTCTATCTCACCTTCGACGAGGGCTACGAAAACGGCTATACCGCGGCCATCCTCGACACATTGAAAGAAAAGGGCGTCAGCGCCGTCTTCTTCGTCACGCTTCCTTACGCGAAGAGCGAGCCGGAGCTGATTCAGCGCATGATCGACGAGGGCCATATCGTCAGCAACCATTCGGCGCGCCACGAGAATTTCACGGAGATCACGCTTGAAGAGGCCTATGCCGAGGTCGCGGACTGCCACAATTATATTCAGGACAACTTCGGTTACAGCATGTATCTCTGGCGTTTCCCGGAGGGAGCGTTCTCCGAGCAGAGCGTCGCCCTGCTCCAAAAGATGGGCTACCGCAGCCTCTTCTGGAGTTTCGCCTATAAGGACTGGGACGCTTCCGCCCAGCCTGATCTGGATACGGCTTTCTCCAAGATCACCGGCTCCCTGCACGACGGGGAGATCTTTCTGTTGCACGCCGTCTCCGAGACCAACGCGGATGTTCTCGGCAGCGTGATCGATTGCGTCCGCGATCAGGGCTATGAATTCGCGAAATACACGCTGGACTGAACGGCGAAAACAGAAAGAGGAAAAAAAGAATGGGCTGCTGCAAAACGTATTTGCGGCGGCGAACCACATAAAAATTCTGCAAAAAATAAGAAATGCGCCTTGAAACGGCTTTTAGCGGCCGGGTCAGGGCGCATTTTTGTCTCTCGTTGTTCCGGCGAAGGCGTTGACGGCGGAATAAGCCGATGCCTTTATTTTCCGGAGAGGAGTTTCTCACTTGCCTCCTCGACCGCGCGGGCGAGCTGGTCGGCGCAGGAGGTCGGATTCTCTCCGCAGCGGTTGCCTTTAAGAACGGAGACGATCTTCTCCGCCGGCCAGCCCTCGAGAATCTTCGGAATCGCGGAGAGATTCCCCTGACAGCCGCCGGTGAAGCGGATGCCGGTGACGATGCCGTCCTCGGAGATGTCAAAGCGGATTTTTCTCGAACAGACGCCGTGCGGCGTATAGGTGTATTCCATCGCTTTTTGCCCTCTTTATCCTAAAAAATCAAAGATCTTTCGTGAAAACATGCAGGTCGAAGGCGATCTCCGTCGTGAGCGTCCCGAGCGCCGCCGCCTTTTCGGAGCCCTTCTCCGAGGTTTTCCAGTAATACGGCGTCATATGAAACAGGGCGGAGATGTCCTCGGGGTTGTCCAAAAAGATCGTGCCGCGGACCTTCCGCACGTCTTTATAGGTGAAGCCGGCGTAGGGCGTCAGCTTCTCTTCGTTTTCGTAGGGCTCGTCGTAGACGGCCTCCTTGAGTCCCCAAAGGTGCCGCCTGCCGGGTACGGCATAGAGAAACGTGCCGCCGGGTTTGAGCACGCGCCGGAATTCCTCCTCCGCGAGCGGAGAAAAAAGGTTGAGCACGAGATCGGCACAGGCATCCGGCGCCGGGATTGCAAAGACCGAAGCCACGGCCCACTCGATTTCCCCGGAGCGTTTCGCCGCGCGCCGGACCGAAGGTTTGGAGATGTCGAATCCGGCGACAACCGGGGAGACCCCCTTTTCCGTGAGCGCTTCCCGGACGCCGGCGGTATAGTAGCCCTCCCCGCAGCCGCAGTCGAGAACGACCGGGGTGAAGATTCCGGAGCAAGCCTCCACGGCGAGCTCCGAGACCGCCTCAAGAAGCGGCGCGTAGTAGCCTTTCGATAAAAAGCGCGAGCGGGAGGCCGCCATCTCCCGGCTGTCGCCCGGCTCCTTGGAATTTTTCCGGTTCGCCGGCAGCAGGTTGCAGTATCCTTCCGCGGCGAGATCGAAGCAGTGGCGGTTTCGGCAGCGAAGAGAGCCGCCCTCTTTTTCGAGCGGCGCGCCGCAGACCGGGCAGATAAAGACGCTCATAACATCCCCCCGAAGAAACAGAAAAAAATCACGGCCGCATGGAGAAGCAGAAACAGCGGCACCAGAATCCGGAATTTCGATTTGCGCGTCTTGTGGTGAAAAATCCGCATGCCGCAGAGGGCGCCGACGGCGCCTCCGAAAGCCGCCCATCCGAGCAGCACCGCCTCCGGGATGCGGCGGCGGTTTCCGACGGCAAGCCGCTTGTCGCGCAGATACAGAAAAAACGTGATGAGGTTGATCGGAAGATAATACCCAAGCAGCACCGGAACGGGCGAGGGCCAAAAGCCGGAAACAAGATTTTCCGCGGCGGAAAACCAATTTAAAATCACCTGCGGCATCCTTTGTTCCCTCCCTCCGCGGCATCCGGGCCGGCGGCGACAATGACTGGGAATTATTTTATCATGGAACCGTTCCGGCGTCAAAGGGCTGTCTTGCCATTGCGGCGTTTTTGCGCTAAAATCTTTGGTAGAAAAGGGGGGACCGCGATGGAGGACGAATTTTCCGTATATCGAGTTCCGGGCAGGACCGAGCTCGGCGGCAACCATACGGATCATCAGGGCGGCAGCGTTCTTGCGGCGGCAATCGACCGCTGGGTGACGGCGAAGGCCAAAAAGACCGGGGACGACCGCGTCACCGTCCGGTCGGAGGGCTTCGGGGAATGCTCGTTCGACCTCTCGGAGACCGGTGTGGAATTCGCGAAACCGGGAACGGTCGACGCCCTTGTGCGCGGCGTCTGCGATTCGTTTCTCGAGAGCGGAAACGCTTTCGGCGGCTTCGAGGCGGAGATCACGTCGGAGATTCCGGCCGGAAAGGGGCTCGCCTCCTCCGCGGCCTTCGAGGTGCTGATCGGTACGGTCGTCAGCGGGCTCTATTTCGGCGAGGAGGTCCCGCCCGAGCATCTGGCCATCTTCGGCCGGCGGGCGGAGAACCTGTTTTTCGGCAAACCGTGCGGCCTGATGGATCAGCTTGCCTGCGCGGCCGGCTGCGTCGTCTCGGCCAATTTCCGCAACCCGTATCTGCCTCAGTGCGAGCGGGTCGATTACGATTTTTCCCGGAGCGGCTATACGCTCGTCATGGCGGATTCCGGCGCCGGCCACTGCGACCTGACGGAGGACTATGCCGCCATTCCGCGGGATATGAGTACCGCCGCGAGGGCGCTGGAGTGCGAGCGTCTCTGCGAGGTAGAGGCGGCGGAATTCTTCGCGCAGGCCCCGGTTATCCGGGACCGGTTCGGCGAGCGCGTGATGCTGCGGGCATCCCATTACTTTTTTGAAACCCAGCGCGCCGAGGATGAGGCCGACGCCCTCCGTCGCGGCGATTTTGAGGAATTTTTGAGGCTCTTTCGCGAGTCGGCGGAAAGCTCCGAGCAATTTTTAAAGAACATCGTCTCCGAACATGAACCTGAACACCGCCTCGAAAAGACAATTCTAACGGCGCGGGAACTGCTTGGAGAGGACGGCGCCGTGCGGGTGCACGGAGGCGGTTTTGCCGGGGCGGCACAGTGCTTTATCAAAAATGAGCGCGCCGAGGGTTTCGCCGTGGAGATGGAAAAAAGGGGCTTCCCCTGCATGACGCTGCATATTTTATGAATCCGGCGGCGGCCTGACTTTTCTCCGCCGTGCGCGAAACGCTTTGAGAACTCCGCATAAATTATCGGGATCGGAACCGGGGACCGCTTTTCTCAATATCGAGATCGAGCCGCTTGTTGTTTCGACCGTCGGCGTACGGAGACCGGTAAGTTTTATGAATTTTTTTCACCGCATGCCGCCGCACAAAAAATCCGGCGGATGATCAGGTCAATATCGCTTTTCCAATTCCGAGTTTTTTACTTTGACCGATCAGCCGGCGCCCGAAAATCGGCGTGCTTGATGGGTTTTTCTCCGCCGCGCGCCGCCGCCTGAAGGACTTTGCGTAATATGACCGAGCCGAACGTCGCTTTCTCCGGTTTCGCCGGTCGATGCGCGGAACGTGTGCAAATATAAAGACCGGGCCGCTCCAAAAGGAACGGCCCGGCTTTTTTTGTTTATGCGGTTTCTTCCCCGAGGATCTCGGTAATTTTTCGGATCTTTTCCGCGAGGGCATCCCGCTCCGCCCGGATGGCGGCGCAGTCCTCGGCCTCCTCTTTCGAAAAGCCGTTTTTGCCCAGTTCGCGGACCAGAGCCGGATAATCTTTATAGGCGATGTTCAGGTCCACGACCGTGTCGATACCGGAGGCGGTGCCTTTGCTGCTCCATTGCCAGAGGCCGCTCGTCTCCTCCAGAGAGTTTTTGCTGCCCCACTGCGCACACCAGATCTCGTACTTTTTCAGGCGATCCGGCTCCGCGGTCAGCAGCTTTTCAAGATTGGCTTTAAAAGAGTAGACGCCGCAGAGAAAGCCTTTTTCCAACGCCTCCTCAAAGAAAGCGTCGACGATGTCGAGCTGATCCGCGGCGGGAAGCGCCGTTTGGGACGAAAGCTCGATGTCGCAGAAGATCGGATATTCCGGTTTCGCGCCGGAAATCATCTCCAAGAAGGCGGCGCCCTCCTCCTTCGCGCCCTGTGTGTCCGTGGATTTGCAGAAATGGTAAAAGCCGAAAGGAAGTTCCTCGGCGGTGCAGCCCGCGAGATTTGTCTTCAGCATGGAATCGATATTGCTGCCGATACCGGCGCGCAGGATGGCGAACCGGATGCCGGCTTCGCGGACCTTTGCCCAGTCGATCGTCCCCTGATATTTGGAGACATCGATGCCGTCAAGCGTCGCCATCCGTTTGTTCCCCCTTGTCGCAGTAAGGATAATTGTAACAGAGGGCGCGCTCGCTGTCGGCGATGCCTTCGGTCGTCGGATCGATCACGATACCGATTTCAGCCAGAAGGTTGACGATCATGGTGAGCGCATTGACCACGTTGGATTCACTGACCGCAGGAACGATATCGAATAAAGCGAGCACGGAATAGATCGCGGCCGCGGTGACCGGAACGGCGGCCAGCAGCCAGGTCTTGTTGCGCAGACGGACTTTCCAGTTAATCATAAAAAAACACCTCTCATGCCCGCGGGATATAGGAGATCCCGGCGAGCCTTTCTTTTACGGAGGCCATATCCGCCTCCGCCTTGTAGATTCGTTCCACAAGATTGTTGTGTTTCTCCACCTTCCCCTCAAGGATGTCAAGCCTGCCGATCAGAAGGTCCACCTGGCGGCGGAGAAGGGCCTCTTGCTCCGCCCGTTCCCGGTGGCTGATGAGAAGCTGCACGATGACGGTGGCCGTACCCGTGATCAGGGCGGCCAAAACAGCCTCCTGCATATGTTATGCCTCCCTGCGGAAAAGCGCACTGTTTTTTCTTATTGGGTAAAAACACCCGGATTGCCGCCTCTCTTTTTTCATCCGAGGTTCCCTTCCAGACTCCAGGTATTGTCGGCGGCCCGCTTTTTTAACAGTACGCCGGAATACCGGTCCGCGATCCCATAGCTCTCTTCTTTGCACCAGACCGTCACGCCCGAGGCGAATGCGACGGCGACGGCTCCGGCTCCGGCGCGGAAAATGACGATCTCCGTATCGAGCGGCAGGGCGACGTCCGCGTAAAGCGGCACGGTGACCGTGATGTCCGCGCTGTTGGTGCAGATAAGGTCCCTGCCCGCGTCGGCAAGCTCCAGCGTATGGTTCGCGGTGATCTCGGTCTGGTCGGAGGCGGCCTGAAGAGGCGTCACCTTGCTGCCGGCGTCGAGCGTCGCGATGCCCGCCGCGACCGCGCCCTTCGCTTCAACGGCGCCGCCGGCTCCGGTGACGACGACGTTCCCGGCCGTGGTGCCGAGCTTTCCGTCGGAGGAGAGGTTTCCGTGCGTATGGGCGGAGGCGGCCTTTCCGGAGAGGCCGGAAGCCAGCTCGTCGACCGCCGCCTGCACATTCCCGGCGGAGAGCCCGGAGGTCCCGCCGGTATAGCCGATCTTTGCCGCATCATAATCCCCGGCGGCCGCGGAGACATCTCCCGCCCGGCCGAAGACGGAGGAGACCGCTCCGGCGGTGAACTGTGCCCCCGCAAGCTCCTCCTTCGTGCAGGTCAGGTCGACATTGGCGTTGAATTTCGGAATCACCACGCCGCGCACGATCTCCTCAACCTTTTCCTGCATCTCCGAGGCGCTCAGGCCCGGCACGTCCGCCTGTCCATAGACGCCCTTTCCCTCGAGATCGGCGTCCGTGATTTTCGATAATGCCATATCCATGTTCCTTTCCCGGTTATTGGGGACGCTCACCCCTCGCCCCTAAAAAGAATTTACCGGAACCAAACACGGAGAAATGATGATTCATAAGCGGAGAAAACCCCGAAAATAAAGGAAAAACTCCCTGTTTTTTGCCAAAGCCGCGGCGGAGTTTTTGGAGAATCAATCATCCGGAGGAACCGTGTTAAGCCCTTTTCAGCGTGCGGCGGGTTCGCTTCCGCCCGAGGAGAGCCATACATATTTTTACGCCGCTCTGCGCAAACCACCGCAGCGGAATCTTTGGAAGCGAGCCGCCCGGGAAAACCGTGTTAAGCCCTTTTCAGCGTGCGGCGGGTTCGCTTCCACCCGAAAAGGGCCAAGCATTTTTCTACGCCTCTCCTGTCCGAAAGGAGTACAAAATTTTCTCCAGCCCGGTCTGTCTCTATGAAATGCCGGCGCAGTTGAGAGATATGGTCTGCAAAAGTCTTTTCACACGGATCGAAAAAAGCGCCTCCGAAAAAATACGAAGGCGCATGCTCATGGGAATTTTCTAAGAAATTTTCAGGTTTGGCCCGCCGCCGAAAATAAAAAAACCGCCGCGGGTTTTGCGCCGCGGCGGCAGGGGATATAATGGCTCAGTTTGCAAGACAAAATTTTAAAACTTTTATAATGAACTGAGA
>DAOSWK010000059.1:0-10733 GCA_035593545.1 Oscillospiraceae bacterium
CCCCCTTTTCATGGCTAAGATATGCCGGCCTTCTCCGTTCCATACGGTTCCGAAAAGTTTCATAGCGGAGGTCCTTTGTCTCCATTGAAAACATGCCCTCGGCCCGCTGAAATCCGTTTTGGCCGGCTTGGTGGGCATTTTCACTTTCATGGGGAGACGGGATTTTTCCGGCGGCGGACCGGACGTCCGGCATGGGCTTTTTTGGCACTCAAAGGGAACGCTTTGCATGCTCCCAACGTGAGCTTCTTTCATGTTCGCATGAAGCCGAGAAAAAGCGGAACAATAAACAAAGCGCGGGTTCCGGCATCCGGTTTTTGAGTGCTTTTCAGGAAGCGGAGCGACGTGTCCCACGGTCATAACAACGGCGATTGACAATCCTTTCCTGCGGACCTAAAATAAAATCGGAACGGAAAGGGGGAACCGCCGTGGAGCAAAAATTCGATATCACCGGCATGAGCTGCGCGGCCTGCGCGTCGCATGTGGAGAAAGCGGCCGGGAAGGTAAACGGGGTAAAATCCGCTTCCGTCAGTCTGATGACCAATTCCATGACCGTTGAATTTGATGAAAAAACCGCTTCCCCAGAGGCAATTGTCAAGGCGGTCGAGGCTTCCGGCTACGGCGCCTCCGCGAAGAGCACGTTCTTTTCGAGGCAGAAGGCCGCCCGCGCCGGAGACAAATTAAAAAAACGGATGATCTGGTCGCTCGTCTTTCTGGCGCCGCTTTTCTGGCTCACCATGGGCGAGATGATGAGGCTCCCGCAGCCGGGTTTTCTGCAAATGGAGGAGCATCCGTTTTCGCTCGCCGCGGCGCAGCTTGTTCTGGCCTTCGTGGTCGTCGTGCTCAACCGGGCGTATTTCATCAACGGCTTCGGTAGCCTATCCCGCCTCGAGCCGAATATGGATTCACTGATTGCCGTCGGTTCCGGGGCCTCGTTCCTTTACGGAATTTATGAGACCGCCGTGATCGGAACGGCCGTCCGGGCAGGCGACCTCTATACGGCTCACAGCGTTGCGATGGCGCTCTATTTCGACAGCGCCGCCATGATTCTCGCGCTGATCGACGTGGGCAAATATCTCGAGGCGCGCTCGAAGGAGCGGACCTCCGACGCCGTCTCAAAGCTGATCGAGCTTGCGCCGGATACCGCTTTCGTCATTCGGGAGAACAAAGAGATGGAGATTCCGGCGGCGGAGGTCGTCGTCGGGGATGTCGTCGCGGTTCGGCCGGGGCAGAAGATCCCGGTGGACGGCACGGTGCTGGAGGGTTTCACGACCGTCGACGAATCCGCGTTGACCGGCGAAAGCATCCCTGCGGAGAAGCGTCCGGGCAACCGGGTGCTGTCCGCCTCGGTCAACCAGACCGGCTATATTCGTTTCCAAGCGGAGCAGGTCGGCGAGGAGACCTCGTTTGCGAAGATCATCCGGCTTGTGGAGGACGCCGTCTCCTCCAAGGCGCCGATCGCCCGTCTGGCAGACAAAGTGGCGGCTATTTTCGTGCCGGTCGTCATGGGAATCTCCATTATTACGTTTGCCGTATGGATGCTTTCCGGCGCGGAATTCTCATTTGCGCTGACCTGCGCGATCTCCGTGCTCGTGATCTCCTGCCCCTGCGCGCTCGGGCTCGCGACGCCGGTCGCAATCATGGCCGGTACCGGAAAAGGCGCGCAGAACGGCATACTGGCCAAATCCGCCGAGGCATTGGAACGCGCCGGATCGGTGGATACGGTTGTATTTGACAAGACGGGCACCCTGACGATGGGCAAACCGGAGGTCACGGCCGTCTATACGGCAGAGGGAATCTCCGAAAGGGAGGTACTCCGAATTGCGGCGGCGCTTGAGCACGGGAGTGAGCACCCGCTCGCAAAAGCTGTGCTCAAAAAGGCGGAGGAGGAAGGGCTCTCCATCCCGGCGGCGGAGGAATTTGCCGCGGAGCCGGGCAAAGGCGTCACCGCCTCGGTGGAAGGAAAGGCCTATTTTATCGGCAGCGAACGGCTCGCAAAGGAAGCGGGGCTCAATCTTTCCGGCTGGGAGGCGCAGTCCTCCGAGGCCGCCTCAAAAGGCAGCACGCTGCTCTATCTTGCGGATGAGAAGAAGGTTGTCGGCCTGATCGCCGCGGCCGATACGGTCCGTGAGAGCTCCAAGGAAGCCGTCGCCGCGCTGCGTGCGATGGGCAGGGAGGCCGTCATGCTCACCGGAGACGGGAAAGCGGCGGCGTCCCATATTGCGGAGCAGCTCGGCATTCATATCGTCCGCGCGGAGGTCTTGCCGGACCAGAAGGAGCGGGAGATCACCGCATTGCAGGCCGAGGGCAGAAAGGTTGCCATGGTCGGCGACGGCGTCAACGATGCGCCCGCGCTCGCGAAGGCGGATCTCGGCGTCGCAATCGGTGCCGGCGCGGATGTCGCCCTGAGTTCGGCGGATATCGTGCTGATGCATGACGACCCGATGGATGCCGTCCGCGCAATCCGGCTCTCCGCCGCGGTGATGCGAAATATCAAAGAAAATCTGTTCTGGGCGTTTTTCTATAATTGCGTAGGCATTCCGCTGGCGGCGGGCGTCTTTTATACGGCGCTCCATTGGCAGCTGACGCCGATGTTCGCGGCCGCGGCGATGAGTTTGTCGTCCGTGACGGTGGTCGGCAACGCCCTGCGCCTGACAAGACTGCACCTCGGAGCGGAAAAACAGAAGGCGGAAGCAGATTCCGCCGAAGAGAAACATGCGGCGGTTATGGAACTGCCGAAGGAGGAAAAGACGATGGAAGCGGTCATTAAAGTCGAGGGCATGATGTGCAGTCACTGCGTGGCGCATGTGGAGCAGGCGCTGAAAAGCGTCGAAGGCGTGGAGGAGGCAAAGGTCGACCTCGCCGGCGGAACCGCCGCGGTAACATATGCCGCGCCGGCGCAGCTTTCCGAACTGGAAGCGGCAATCGAGGCGGCGGGCTACTCCGTCGCGAAATAATCTTCCGCCGGGAAAGAAGTCTTTCGTACGGGACGATGTGCGCGGTGAGCAGGAAGAAGCCGTTTTCGGATGACGGCGAAACTTTTAGGTTTTCGCCGGTATCCGGTGCCGCCGCATATGGTAAAACCGGATCTTTTGGGAGAGAAGGAAACGCAGTTTGTTCTGCACCGGCGTCCGAAAGGCGGTTTTGGGGCCAAAAAACGCCTCTTTTCCCGCCCAAAAACGCGGAAGAAAAATATTGACAACGCAGATTTCTGTTGATATAATAATAAAGCTGTCAGGAGAGATGAGCCATTAGCTCAGTTGGCAGAGCACTTGACTTTTAATCAAGGTGCCCGGGGTTCGAATCCCCGATGGCTCACCAAAGAATAGCCGCATCACTAAGCCATTAGTGATGCGGCTATTCTTAAAAATAACACACTTTTTAACCCACTTACGTTTGAATGCCGATGACTTGGGCACAGTTCTGGGCACTTATGAAAATTCAGGTGTGATGCGGAAAACCGAAGCCGATGCTCATTTGATAACTCAGACGAAACCGACCGCTTACGTAGAGGCCGGATCACCGTCTTTCGCTGCCGGACACGCGGAAAAATGGAGCTGCTTCCAACCTGTCCGTACGGCAAAACGCCCCTCCTCCGATCGGAAGAAGGGCGTTTTTATAGTAGAAGGTAAAGCAGCGCAAGGAGAAGTTTCGCGTCGCAGTGTTCCTTCCAGAGGATCCAGAGCAATGCGAGAATGATCAGCCGATCGCCGTCCAGCCCGAAGAAAAGGGAATCGCAGGGCGGCCGGGGCGGCGGACCGGGTGACGGACCGGGCGGTGGGCCGAATGGTGGGCCGGGTGACGGACCGGGCGGTGGGCCGAATGGTGGGCCGGGTGACGGACCGGGAGGTGGACCGGGTGATGGGTCGGGAGGCGGGGGAGGAGATCTCTCCTGCTGCCGGAAGCCGTCACTGATTCGTCTCGCCTGCTCCTGCATGGAGCGCGCCCGGTTTTCCGCTTCCGCGCGAATCTCTTCCGGCGGAGCAAAGACTTCGTTAATCAGCTTTGCACGTTCCTGCATTGCCTGGACCCGGTTTTCCGTCTCCGCACGCATTTCGTCCTTCGCCTCCTCCGAGTAGCCGTTGTGATACCAGTTCAATGCCGCCCGCCTCCGAACAATCCGCTCTCTCCGAGCGCCGGCAGCACGCTGATCAGCTGCAAAATGCGAATGGCCTCGTCGACGCGGCCCGGCTCCCGCAGGTGCGGACGAAGCGCGCGGAGCAAATTGATATCCTTATCGTCCTGATTCATCGCAGAGAGCATCTTCTGTATTTTCATTAGAGCGTCCATATCCAACCCGGGACCGTCGTTTCCGCCGAACAGGTTCCCGCCGAAGAGTCCCCCGCCGAAAGAGTTTCCGGGAGGAGTTTCTTTCGGCGGCGAGCCGGGTTCCGCGTTTCCACCGCCGAAGGAGGAGAGCAGCGACTGGATATTTTTCTGCGCCTCCGGATTGGAGAGGATGGCGGCAAGCTGTTCGCTTAAGTCCGGCAACGCTTATCCGCCTCCCGCCAATTTTTTGAGCAGAGCGATGGTCTTCGGATCATTGAGCAGGGCCTCCAGCGCCTTCGGATCGGAGAGCATGCCGTCGATCCTCGGGCCGGCGCGCTTTTTCAAAGAATCGAAGGAGTTGGAGCGGATGGCCTGTTCCAAGTCGGCGGGATTGATACCGAGCTTTTCTCCGGCCAGTTTCAGCAGCATCTGCTGCTGCGCCGGGGTGAGCCCGCTGTTATTATTGTTCATAGGCAAAACCGCCTTTCGTCAAATTTCCGTATTGCGGCCGGGGGAACGGGAAGATATAATGAGTTATATGAAAAAATTGCCGGCGATATGCGGCAAAGGAGGCGGAACGGATGAGGATCGTCGTACTTTCCGACAGCCACCGTCATTACGACGCGCTGGAGGAGGTTATGCTGCTTCATCAGACGGATACGGATCTGTTTCTGTTTCTCGGTGACGGCGAGTATGAGCTGGATCTACTGCGAAGCATTCATCCGGAGCTAAAAATTCTTTCCGTCTCCGGGAACTGCGACTACGGTTCGGACCAGCCGGATTACGGCGTGATCGAATGCGCCGGGAAAACCGTATTCTACACCCACGGTTTTCGCTTCGGCGTGAAGACCGGCCTGGAGGATCTCAAACGGGAGGCCCGCAGACTCGGCGCCGACATCGTGCTCTACGGCCATACCCATATCCCGTATGTCTCCTATGAGGACGGACTCTATATCATGAATCCCGGCAGCATCGGAAGGCCGCGGGTCGGCAAGCCGAGCTATGGCATCGTGGACATCACGGACGAAGGCATCGCCATGCACACCGCGGAACTATAAAATGAAAATACCCGGACGGCTGCCCGGGTATTTTTTTGCCGCCGGGCCGAAAAAATCCTCTCCGTATTTCGGCCGTTTCACTTCTTCCGGATCCCTCTGACAAAGGACGGGAAAGCGAACCAAGGTCAATCAAAAGTGAGACAAAGCGTACGGAAAGCGGCCGAATGCGTTCTAAAATTTTTTCCGCCGTCATAGTATCCTCCGGAAATCATATAAAAGGAGAGGACGGCTATGGAACTGAACGCAGTCAGGCAGACGATCACGGCCTGCCGCGGCGTAAAAGAATGCAGGGAGGAAATTCCGTTCGACTGCGGCATGACGCTGCCGGATTATTACCCGGATGTTATGAAAATCCTCCGCTGCGGGGCGGAAGTATTTTTGGGACCGCCATCCGGCAATCAGGGCGGGGTAGAGGTTTCCGGCACCATCACGGCGACGGTCTGTTATCTTTCCGAGGAGGGAAAACTCTGCGGCTGGAGCCAGAAGGTGCCGTTCACCAAGGCGCTCTCTCTTCAGGGGGAGGAACCGGCGGCGGTATCCGCGAAGGTTCTTGCGAAGGAGGTGCGCTGCCGGGCGCTCAACAAACGGCGCATTGAGGTTTCAGGAACCGTCTCTCTGGGCTGCACGGAGCTGATCACGGCGCAGGAGGAAGTGCTCGGTTCGGCGGAGGGGAAAGAGATCCATCTGCTGCACGGAGCGCTGCCCTTTGTGAATATTTCAGGGGAATTTTACCGGCGCTTCACATTCCGGGAGGACATCCCGCCGGAGGAGGGCAAGCCGAAGGTCGGGAACATCATCCGCAGTTTCTCCTCCGCAAAGGTCACGGAGTGCCGTACGGTCACGGATAAAATTATCACGAAGGGCGAACTTGCGGTTTCCATCATTTGGACGCCGGAAGAAGGGGAGAACGGCTCCGACGTCATTGTTTCCCAATACACGTTCCCCGTGAGCCAGATTATCGATGCGCCCGGCGTAACCGGCGCGCATACCTGCGACGCAAGGTATCTTGCCGCACCGCCGGATCTGACAGTCACGGAGGACGGCGGCATGACGCTCGAAGTTAAAATCGGCGCCTTTGCGCGTACCTATAGCGAAAACACTTCCGACATCGTCTGCGATATGTTTTCCACGGAATGCGACTGCACCTGTGAGAAAGAACAGATTGAGACGGTCGGAAAGGTGGTTCCGGTCGCGGAGACCATGGAGGTCCGGGAGCGGGCGGAACTGCCGGAGAGCGCAAAGAGCGTGATCGCCTGCTGGGTGGAGCCGGGTCCGCCGCCGGAATGCGACGATGCCGGAAATCTGGTGGCAAAACCTAAATTCTGTATGTTCGCGCAGGATGAGGACGGCGTTCCGGAATATTTCGAGAAGTCATTCGAACAGAAGACGGAGGCCAATATTCCTCCGGGGAGTACGGTGCCACTTACGGATGTCGACATGACGACGGAAAATGCGTCGGCCTCGATCTCGGAGGGCGGCGCGGAGATCCGGTTCACGCTGGTTCTGGATGGGAGCATTTTCCTGATGGATTCCGCGGAGGCGGTCACGGACTGCACGCTCGGCGAACGCGCGCCCTCCGGCACAAAACGGATGGCGATGATCATTTATTATGCGGAAGGGGATGAGACGCTCTGGCAGATCGCTAAAAAATACCGGAGCGCGCCGGAGCTCATCGCCGAGGAGAATGGACTCACCGATTCCATCCCGGCGGCGGGAACGGCGCTCCTAATTCCCAGATAATGCAAAAAAGGCGGGAAAGAAAGACACTTTCCTGCCTTTTCTATTTTTGGAAAAACGACATTTTTCGGGCTACGCCTTGACGCACTTATAAAAAAATTATACAATAAGCTGTATATCAAAAACTCCGCCGGCGTGCGGAGAGCAGGAAGTGAAGAAATGTTAGAGTATGTTCTCAAACGAGTCGGAATGGCGTTTCTGACGGTCTTGATTATTGCATGCATTACATTTTTGATGATGAATGCAATTCCGGGAAGCCCGTTCCTTAACGAGAGGAGCCAGCCTCCGGAAGTGCTTGCCGCTTTGGAGGCCAAATATGGCTTGGACAAGCCGCTGTATCAGCAGCTTTGGAATTATCTGACCTCTTTTGTGCAGGGCGACATGGGCGTCTCCCTTAAAATGCAGAAAAACCGTGACGTCGCCGAAATTATTTTTGAAAAATTCCCGGTTTCCGTCAAAGTCGGAGGTTGGGCGATTTTGAATGCCATTGTCTGCGGCATTCCGCTGGGGTGTATTGCGGCGTATAACCGAGGGAAATGAGTCGACAGTCTGCTTAGGATTATTACGACGGCGGGCGTTGCGATTCCGAGCTTCGTCGTCTGCACCGTGCTGCTGATTGTTTTCGGCGTGAAGCTGAGCCTCCTGCCGACCATGGGCCTCGACAGCTGGCAAAATTATCTGATGCCCTGTTTTGCGCTGAGCTTTTATCCGATGTGTTATATTGCGAGGCTGATGCGCTCCAGCATGCTGGATGTCATCAACCAAGACTATATCCGCACCGCAAGGGCAAAGGGCGTCGCCCCCGTGATGCTGATTTTCAAACACGCGCTTCGCAACTCCCTGATCCCGGTCATCACCTATCTGGGACCGATGGTCGCTTATACGGTCACCGGCGGTTTCGTCGTCGAGACGGTCTTCAGCATTCCGGGTCTTGGCCGCTATTTTATCCAGAGCATTCTTGCGCGCGATTATCCGATCATTATGGGCACCACGATCTTCCTTTCCATCTTGATTATCGTCATGAACCTGCTTGTGGACATTGCCTATAAAATCGTGGATCCGCGGATCTCGTTCACGAAGGGAGGCGAATGACCCATGCCGGAAAGCAAGGTCAAACTTGGCAGCCTTCAGGTGGATGTCGATCCGGTACTCGACGCGGGCTGTTCCTTTACGGCCGCCGATTTTGAGCCGGCCAGCCAAGAGGAAAAGGCCAGCATGGTCGTCATCAAAAAGCGCATGTCCTATTGGCAGGATGCGTGGCGCCGTCTGAGACAGAACACGGTTGCCATGGTGGCGCTCGGCGTCATCATTGCCATCACCATCTTTGCATTTATTGGACCTTCCTTTGTGCCGTATACGTATTCCGAGCAGATCCGCGGATCGGAAAATCTTTCTCCGATGACCTATTCCGAAAAGGAAATGGAAGCCATGGCCGCCGGGGAGAAAGTTTTCCCGCATGTCTTCGGAACCGATACGCTCGGCCGTGACCTGCTCGTGCGCGTCATGTACGGCTCGAGGATTTCGATGACGGTCGGCGTCACCGCATCCCTGATCGTTTTGGTGATCGGCTCGATCTACGGTTCCATCAGCGGCTTCATCGGCGGCAAAGTCGACGATATTATGATGCGGATCGTCGAACTGATCTACTCGATCCCGGATGTGCTCGTCGTACTGCTGCTTCAGGTCGTGCTCAAAGATCCGCTGACCGAGCTGTTCGATACCTCGACCAGCCCATTTATCGAGAGCCTCAGCGGGATCGGCGTCGGCCTGTTCAGCATCTTCATCACGTTTGCCCTTCTTTATTGGGTGGGCATGTCCCGTATCGTCCGCGGACAGGTGCTCATGCTCAAAAAGCAGGAATTCGTGATGGCCGCCCAGTGTCTCGGCGCCTCCAACAAGAGAATCATTAAACGGCATCTTCTGCCGAACTGCATCGGCCAGATCGTCGTCACCACCTGTCTGCAGATTCCGTCCGCCATCTTTCTGGAATCCTTCCTTTCCTTCCTCGGGCTCGGCGTCTCGGCGCCGCTCGCAAGTCTCGGCTCTCTGGCCTCCGACGGGCTCGGCGGCATCTATTCCTATGCCTATCGCCTGATCATTCCGTCCGTTGTACTGAGCGTGATGATTCTTTCCCTGAACCTTTTCGGCGACGGCCTGAGAGATGCGCTTGATCCGCGTCTGAAGAAATAAGGAGGTGCAAAAAATGGAAGAAGAAAAACGGGAAAACATCGGCACCTCGGAGGAGAAGCGGGAGAAGCTCTTGGAAGTTAAGGATCTGAAAGTCTCCTTTTTTACGCCGGTCGGCGAAGTCAAGGCCGTCGACGGCATTTCCTATGAGTTAAATTACGACGAGGTCATGGGCATCGTCGGCGAATCCGGCTCAGGCAAGTCCGTGGAGGCGTACTCCATCATCGGCCTCTTGCAGAGCCCGGGCAAAGTCGTCGGCGGAAGCATCAAATTTGAAGGGCAGAACGTCCTTGATTGGGATAAAAAGCGGATGCGCGCGTTTCGCGGCAACCAGATCTCGATGATCTTCCAGAATCCGATGACCTGTCTCAATCCGGTCTATACCGTGGGCAACCAGATGGTCGAGGCGCTCCGCTGCCATCATAGAGAAATTTCCAAAGCGGAGGCAAAGAAAAAAGCGGTTGAAATGCTGAAACTGGTCGGCATCAACAACGCCGAGAAGCGGGTGGATCAGTATCCGCATGAGCTTTCCGGCGGCATGCGTCAGCGCGTCATGATCGCGATGGCGCTGATCTGCAGCCCGAAGATCCTGATTGCCGACGAGCCGACCACGGCCCTCGACGTCACGATTCAGGCCCAGATCCTTGAACTGATGAAGGATCTTCAGAAGAAGACCCATATGGCCATTATTTTTATTACGCATAATCTCGGCGTCGTTGCGGAGATCTGCGACCGCGTCTCCGTCATGTATGCCGGTCATATTGTCGAGCAGGGCACCTGTCAGGATGTCTTTTACCGCCCGCATCATCCCTATACGCTGGGTCTGCTTCGTTCGATGCCGAAGATCGACGCCGAATCCTATGAGCGCTTGATCCCGATCGAGGGCACCCCGGTCGATCTTTTGAATCCGCCGGCGGGCTGTCCGTTTGGCCCGCGGTGCGAGCACTGCATGAAGATCTGCCTGACCCAAAAACCGCCGCTCGTCCCGGTCGGCGAAAACAATCATATCGCCGCCTGCTGGCTGCTGCAAAAGGATGCGATTCTGGCGGGAAAGAAGGAGGCGGAACAAAATGGCTGAGGAACAGAAAAAACTTCTCATCGTGGAAAATTTGAAAAAATATTTTCCGATCAAGATGGGTTTCAATAAATATAAATATGTACAAGCCGTTGAAGATGTCTCTTTCTTTATCAATAAGGGCGAGACGCTCGGCCTCGTCGGAGAATCCGGCTGCGGAAAGACCACCTGCGGCCGCACGGTCCTTCGTCTTTACGAGCCGACTTCCGGGAAAATCACCTACGACGGCAACATTATCTATGACGGCGCGAGCAAAAGCAACCCGGACATGCTCCCTTACCGCCGCAAGATGCAGATGATCTTTCAGGATCCTTCCGCGTCGCTCGATCCCCGCATGACGGTCGGCGAGATCATCGGCGAGGCTATCGACATTCATCATCTGGCCGCGAGCAAAAAAGACCGAGACGACA
>DAOSWK010000142.1:0-2237 GCA_035593545.1 Oscillospiraceae bacterium
CGTTGATGGCGGAGATGCCGTTATCCACCGTGACAATGAGATCGGTCTCCTGAGAGGCGATGTAGTCGATGGCGCCCTTGTTGAGGCCATAGCCCTCGGATTCGCGGTCCGGGATATAATACCATGCGTTGCAGCCGATCGACTGTAAGTAATCGTAAAGCAAAACCGTGGCGGTCATGCCGTCGCAGTCGTAATCGCCGTAAATGCAGACGCGCTGGCCCTCGTCGACGGCGTCGTTGATCCGCTCCACGGCTTTTTTCATATCTTTATAAGAAAACGGGTCGGCGAAAGGGATCTCCTCGCTGAGAAATTCCTTCACTTTGGCCGGGGTATCCACACCCCTCGCGACCAGAATCTCGCCAACCAGATCCGGGATACCGAGTTCTTCGCAGATTCTTTTCGCCTTGCCTTCATTGGCAGGAAGGGATTTCCATTTTTTCATCCATATACCTCCGGCACCCAGTTCCATAAAATTAGTCAAATTAGATTATAACATCCGGCTTTTTGTTTTTCAACTGGGGACGTGCGGAAATGGGGAATTCATGCGTTGTTTTGTCCGAAAAGAGAAATCCCGTCCCGCACGGTTCCGCCGTGCGGACACAAAAAAGCCCCATGGCGGAGATCCATGAGGCTTTTTGCCGCGTTCTGCTCAGAAAAAAAGCGGAAGTCCGGTGTCGGGGTTCTCCTCCGTCTCCCCGGAGGATGTGCCGCTTTCCTCAGAAGTGCCGTTCCCGGAGGACATTTCCGATTCCGAAACGGACGAGGATGCCTTTTCCGTGGAGATGTAGTAGGAGCCGAGCAGATCGCCGGCCTCCAGCGGGAAGGCAAAGGCGATCCCCTCGTCGGTCTCCTCGGGGGATGCGCTGCCGAGCGACGTCAGCGTCTTGCCGTTCCATGTATAAAGGTAGTACGTCCCGTCGACATCCGCGGTGCCGAGAGCGCCGCTGTCAAGATACACATAGAGAGTACCCTTCGAGGCGACGGCGGCCGTGTCGGAAAGGAAATTCAGCGCCTGCACGTCCTCGGTGTCGAAGAGCTCCAGCGCGTCCTCATCCGGATCCGTATCGAAGGAGACGTTGATCCCCTCCTGAGAGGAACTGACCCGCTTGATAAAGAGGCGCCATGTCTCCATGCTGTCGGAGAAGGAGAGCATTTTGCCCGCCGCTTCGGCGAAGTTGTCCTCCGTGACGACGTCGACATCGGAATCGAGCATCAGCACGGCCTCTTCGCCGGCATATTCTTCAAACAGGCCCTCGACCGGCGTTTCGCGGGCGATGGTGACGGAACAGGTGACCGGCTCCGTCTTCCAGATGGTGCTGCCCTCCGCGCGGATGAAGTTCCAGCGGAAACGGACTTCATAGTCCTTCGTTCCGTAGTCGGAGTTCGGCTCCACGGTGACGCGGATGCCTCTCTTTCCGGCATCGTCGGTATAGGTCTTCTCTTTGACTTCCGCATAGGCGGACCCGAGCACGACTTTAAACTGAAGCTCGTTTGTCGTAAACGTCGTACCCGTCATGCCCGCCTCTTCGGAAAGCTCCGCGATCATCTCCGGGGTAATCAGATATTCCGCAGTTTCGTCAAAACCAATGCTGTCAAGCGCAAGGATGTCTTCGGCCTGGGCGGGCACGGATGCCGTCAGGAACAGTGCCAGCGCCATAATTGCCGCAAGAAGTTTTTTCATAGGTGTTTTTCCTCCGTTGTTCGCTTGATGTTTTACGGCGGAAGCTCTCCGTTCCTCCCGTCCAAAAATATGGTAGCATTTCCTTTTTTGGGCGGCAAGGCCTTCCCATGCCGAATCGGCCTGTCCTTTCTGCCAAATAGCGGAAGGCGTTCCATGTTCCGGCAGGGCAGAAAAATACTGCCGGAAAGATTCCCTCCTTCCGGCAGTATGGCCATGTTTTGTATTTTTTCAGGCTGCGGATTCTTCCATGGATTCTTCCAGCGCGGATTCCGCCTCGCCTGAAATGGCGGATTCCTCCGCAGCGGCCGACTCCGTCTGCGACTCCCCGGAGATCGCCTCGGATGTATCGCTTTCTAAGGCATTTTCCGCCGCGGAATTATAGGAGGCTGCGTTATAATTTTCGAGGATCTCGCCGTATCGGGTCTCGTTGAGCTGCTGCTGTGCGCCGGAAGTCTCGGTCTCCGGCACTTCCTCCGCAGGCACTTCGCGGACCGCCGTGATGATGTAGCTGTCTCCGTCGATTTTCTCTAAATCATAATACATATATTTCGACGGG
>DAOSWK010000143.1:0-2230 GCA_035593545.1 Oscillospiraceae bacterium
AGGAGAGAATGATGCCGACGGCGATCAGCAGGATCGGGAAGACGGTGGAGTTAAGACCGGAGGCATAGCCGCTGATAATCACGGTGGCGGCGCCGGTCTGGCTCTGACGGGCGATTTCCTTGACCGGCTTATAATCCGCGGAGGTGTAGACTTCCGTCAGAGCGCCGATGGCGACGCCGATGACAAGGCCGACTACGACCGCGACGAAAGCGCCAAGTTCATGGAACATATAATTGGAAAGGAAGAAAGAGGCGACAATCACGATTCCAGCGGAGATGTAAGTGCCAAGATTCAGCTGCTTGGCCGGATTCTGGCCCTCTTTGCCGCCGACCATGAAGGCGGCGACCACGGAGGCGCAGATGCCGATCGCGGCAAGAATCAGCGGGAACAGGGAGCCTTGAATCGGCGGAAGCTCAATATCGCCAAAGAATTTGGAGCTGACGCTCGGAATCGTCACCGCAAGCGTGATGGCGGAGACGATGGAGCCGACGTAGGATTCAAACAGGTCGGAGCCCATGCCGGCGACGTCGCCGACGTTATCGCCGACGTTGTCCGCGATGACGGCAGGGTTGCGCGGGTCATCCTCAGGGATTCCGGCTTCGACTTTACCGACAAGGTCGGCGCCGACGTCGGCAGCCTTCGTGTAGATGCCGCCGCCGACACGCCCGAAGAGGGCGATGGAGGAGGCACCAAGCGAATAGCCGGTGATGACCTCGGAGATCAGCGCGGCATTCGATTCCGCAATGCCGACCGTGGCATCAAACAGGCAAAAAAGAGTGGAAATTCCGAGAAGGCCAAGGCCGACGACACAGAGGCCCATGACCGCTCCGCCGCGGAACGCGACTTTCAGAGCGGCAGCCATGCCTTTGGTACGGGCTTTGTTGGTGGTGCGGACGTTGGCAAGGGTGGCGGTTCTCATGCCGATGTATCCGGCAAGAACGGAGAAGGAGGCGCCAAGCACAAACGCGCCGGCAGCAAGCCAACTGATCGCAAATCCGAGGACCAGGATCATGACGGCTGCGAAGATGACGATGGTTTTATATTCGCGTTTGAGGAACGCCATCGCGCCCTCGCGGATATAGCCGGAGATCTCCTTCATCCGGTCGGTGCCTTCCTCCTGTTTGCCGATCCAGGACTTGAACGCAAATGCGATGACAAGTGCCAGAATCGCCGCAAACGGGACTGCATAGAATAAACTTTCCATGTTTGCTCACTCCTGTTTGTGAATTTTCTTTTGGGGATATGACCCCTGTGTTGAATAGCAACATCTTATTATATAGAATCTAAAGAAAACAGTCAATAAAAAACGACAAAGAAAAGCTAAAATTTAGTAAAAAACTTTTTTAAATTATAAAAAGCACCGGAGAAAAAATCCCGGTGCTAATGGCATTTTTTTCGGTGCTCACGGATCGGCGAACGCCTTTTTGATCCGTTCGTAAAGTTCCACAACGGCAAAACGGACTTCATATTTGGAGCCGGTGACAAACGCCTCGTCCTCTCCGTAGGCCCTTGCCGCATCGGTGGCGGAGGAGACGCAGAGAGGGGGATACATGACACACCACCAGTTGGTGCCCTCTCCGGCGCCGATCACGATGCGGACGGTGTCGTATTCTCCGGCCGGGAGGGTGAAGCCGTCGTAGCTGCGGGTCTCGAACCAGTCCTCCGTCAGGGCGACGGTCACGTCGTATTCCGTGCCCTCTTCGGCGATCACGTCCTCGGCCAGCGCCTCAATCTCGTTGAGGCTGATCTTCGCCAGGGCGACGGCATCGGATTTGCCGTTCACCTCCGCAAAGAGCTCGCCGGTCTCGTCCAAAATCCGGTCGCGGACCTTAAGCTTCAGCGCCTGATCCTCTTCGCTGTCCGAATTGGCGATGATATGGAGGCGCAGCGTCTCGTCCCGGACCTCGCTACTCTGAGCGATCGCCCGTTTGGCATAGCTGTTTATGCCTGTAATCATTAATCCCGCAAGGACGACAAGCTCAAAACCACGCAGCTTGCCGCTTTGATGAAACGTCTTGAAATTGCTCAACCGCAAGGAAAAAGCCGCCTTTCCTTTTTTCTGGAGTATGGGCGGCTCTTATAAAATATATTCAATTTATAAATCAATGTAAGAGATCGGATTGCCGTTTGCCTCGACGAACCGGACCAGATCTTCGAAGGAGAGCCAGACCACGCCGGTATTGTCGTTCGGATGGACGCCGACCGAGGGGCAGCCGATGAAGTACCGGCG
>DAOSWK010000060.1:0-10587 GCA_035593545.1 Oscillospiraceae bacterium
GCGACGTCCATCGTCTGAAAATAGATGCGGAAGGCCGGCGCCAGCCCGTAGCGCAAAAAGCGCATCATGTCGATGTCGGCGTCGCGTTTGAAACCGACGCCCTCCGCGGTATGTACGAGGCCGATGCCTTTTTCCGCAAGTTCCTGCGCCGCCTCGTCCATCCCTTTGACGATGGAGAGCAGCGATACCTTTGAGGTGACATAGTTGACGCCCCGGTAAAAGGCGTTCTGAAAAAGCCAGCCCGTCTCCGGGTCAAAGCCCGGATCGCCGGTCACATCTTCCGGAAACTGGGCGATCAGGGAGGAATTCGCCACGGCGGCGTGGCCGTCGTATTTGACGATCAACAGAGGAAGATTGGTCATCCGGTCAAGGTCGGCCCGCTCCGGCAGGCGCTTTTCCCTAACCGTATACGCGCTGCATCCGTAGACCGGCAGAAATTTGATGCCGCGGTGCCGTTTGATATGGCGGCGGAGCATCTCGCCCATCTCGGCAAAATCGCCGGCGCCGCGCACGTCCACCGTGTTGCGGAAAAGCGCGTAGGATTCGAAATGCATATGCGTGTCGGCGAAAGCGGGAACCACGGCCGCGCCCCCGAGATCGACGGCCGGAATCCCGTCATACTTTACGGGGATCTCGTCGCCGGTATAGAGGATTCGCCCTCCGTCCTCGACCAGCACATGAAAGATGCGGTTGCGCTCCTCACAGGAGAGAAAAGTCGCATTCACAAATGCCTGCACATCAAACACCTCCCGGAGCCATTCTATTACAAACGCAAAGCGTGCAGCGATAGAATTGGCCATCGCCATAGGCGGGCCATTAAAATAGTGGTATAATAACCGCTTTTCGGTTATTATACCACGGCTCTGGAGGCATTACAATGCGCAGCGCAGCGCGACGCTACGCGACTCAGCTCAGTCTGGTCTCTTTGCTCCATTCGCGGACGTCCTCGGCGGCGTTTTCTTTCGCGTCGGACGGCGGATTCTTCTCCCTCTCCTTGGAGGAGGATTCCGTGCCGCTCTGCGGAATGACTTTCGCGTTCTTTTTCGGGTTGGTCGTCTCGCTGTCCTCCGCCAATGCGGCCGGGGACGTGATGTTGACCGGCGTGATCGGCTCGCTCGGAACCGGGGCGGCCGGCTGATCCGGCTCCACCGGGGCCTTCGACGCCTCCGATTTCTGCGGCGGATACGGATAGTCGCTGCTTGTGTCGACGATGTTTGCCGACGTAATCTCCTCGTGCGGAGAGGCGATCGTTTCGCGCGTCTCCTGAGGATCTCCTTTATTTTTGTTATCTGCTCGTTTCATATTATCACCCCAGCCATAGTTTTTGCCGGAGACGTAAAAAAATACAGGGATTTTTTTACAGATTCGTGAATTGACAAAAAAAGATCTTCCGGTAAAATGAAATTAAAGCGTAAAAAAGGAGAAATTTTGTGAAACAACACGACGGCGATTATGGAAAACGGGTCATCAGGCGGGCGGAACTCTCCGTCAACAAGGAGGATCGGAAACTTCTGATCCTGCGCAATATCGCCGTCACCGTCACCGCGGCGGTCTTTTTTCTCGCCGTATTCACCCATACGCTCTGGGCCCACATCAATTCCCTGCTCCGGGCGATCGCCTATCTCTGCGGCTTCGTCGCCTACTTTTTTGAAATTCTTGTCCTCAACGACAAATTCAAAATCCGGCCGCCTTTTTCCATCATGTACATGCCCTATCTGCTCGGAATTTTATATATTGTTCTCGGGGTCAGTTATTTCCTGCACTGGATCGGATAAAATTTTCGTATAAATAAAAGCACACCTCCATAGAATCCCATGGAGGTGTATCTTTATGTCCAGAAAACTTTTGTCCCTTTTTTTGCCGTTGTTTTTTACGCTGGCAATCGGCGGACTCTCCTCCCTTTTAGTCGGAAATCGATTTGCGATCTACGATACCATCCAGCCGCCGCCCTTCGCACCGCCGGCCAACATCTTTCCCGTCGTGTGGGCCGTTCTGTACGCCCTGATGGGCATCGCGGCCGGACTCGTGCAGCTCACGGTGGGCAGCGCCAAGGAAAACGCCCTGCTGCTCTACTGGTGTCAGCTCGCCGCAAACTTCGTCTGGCCGATCCTGTTCTTTGTCATGGAGGCATTTTTCGCGGCCTTTCTCTGGATTCTTCTGCTAGATGTGCTGATCGTGCTCACGACCGTGAAATTTTGGAAGGTAAAGCCGATTTCCGGCATGCTCATGCTGCCTTACCTGATTTGGACCCTATTTGCGACCTATCTGAGTTTCGGCGTATGGGTACTCAACGGTTAAAAAATGGCGCTCTGTTCCAAATCTTTTTTGAGCCGGCGGATGATCTTTTTCTCCAGCCGTGAGATATAGGATTGGCTGATGCCGATCATATCCGCCACCTCCTTCTGCGTATGCTCGGCGCCGCCGCCAAGCCCGAAACGGAGCACCATGATCCTGCGCTCCCGTTCGTCGAGCTTTGCCACGGCGGCGTGCAGCATATCGCGCTCCGCATCCCGTTCCACCCCGCGTCCGACGCAGTCCGGGTCCGTGCCGAGCACGTCGGAGAGCAGCAGTTCGTTGCCGTCCCAGTCCACGTTGAGCGGCTCGTCGATCGAGACCTCGTTGCGGAGCGGCTGCGTCTTGCGGATATACATCAGGATCTCGTTTTCGATGCAGCGGGAGGCGTAGGTGGCGAGCTTGATGCCTTTGGAAGAGCGAAACGTGCCGACCGCCTTGATGAGGCCGATCGTGCCGATGGAGACGAGATCCTCCACCCCGATGCCGGTGGTTTCGAATTTCCGCGCGATATAGACCACGAGCCGCAAGTTGTGCTCGATCAGTTCCTGACGCGCCAGAGCGTCTCCGGTCTCCATGCGGAGAAAGGCGGCGTCCTCCTCCTCCTTTGTGAGCGGCGGCGGCAGGTTATCCGGTCCGTTTATGTAATATGCCGCGTTCGCCAGCAGACGCAGCACAAACAGCTTCAGTTTCTCTCCGACTTCCGCCAAGATCATCCGAACCATCCCCCTTTTTTCCGGCAGGCGGAACTTCTTTCAAAACGATGTTGCGGCCAAACAACAGGCACTCCTCCGGCGCGCCGGCGGAGAGGCCGATCAGCAATGCCTCCGGTTCGTACCATCTTCCATCCCGGCGGAGAACTATGCTTTCCGGCCGGAAACATAAAATCATGGAACGGCCGGCCAGACTTTCCGCCGGGACAAGCCTGCACCCCTCCGGGATACCCGTACAGGGATCGGCGGCGGCTTTCGCATAGTCCGGCGGCAAAACCCCGGCGAGCGTCTCCGGGCGGCAGACCGCGACCGGCGTATCGGTGAAAAGATCCGCAAGGCAGCATCCGCTGTCAAAAAAGCCCTTTGCACGGACAGATTTTCCCCGGAAAACGATCCGGGTCTCGCAGAACCCTTGAGAGCTGTTTCGCTCCGTCAGCCGGCGGATCAGCTCCGTCGCCGCAAAGGCGGCACAGGCATAGATGACGAGCGTACCCGGCGGGATTTCATAGTAGAGGATCCCGTTCTCCAATAAAAAGGAATCCGGTCGAAAAAGCAGCGCAAACGCCATCATCGCGCCGGCAAAGATGAAACCCGCCCCGTAAAACAGGGCGAGCATTTTTAAATAACGGAAAAAGCTGCTCTTTCCCACGGCGATCAAAACCATGAGCGCGGAGACGGCGAATTTGGAGAGAACCATCCAGAGCGGGGATACCTCCACCAGCAGGATCAGCGCATACACGGCCCCGACCGCCGCGCCGAGGATCCCTCGCGGCCGCGAGAAAGCGTTTCCCGAGAGGCGGGCCGCGGCAAACAGCAGCAGGTAGTTGACGGCAAGATTGATTGCCAACAGAATGTCGACGTAGATCACCCGCAAAACCGCATCCCTCCCCCGCCGCAAATTCCAATATATCCTCTCCCGCGCGGAAATGCGGTCGAATCAGGGGCGGGGAAAAAATATCGCCCGACAGGCATCTTTCATATCATGAGACAGGGATTCTCCCAATTTGCATGAAAGAGGCCTGCTTATGAGAAAGAACTACCGCGAAAGCACCGGAGACGAGATCAGCGGACGGGAAAGTGGCGACTATATCGACCGGGTGGATATAAGAAGAGTTCCGTTTTCCGGCGACGTCAACGAAAATCTCCGGACGGAGGTTCCGGACGAGACCGACACCGACGAAAGTTGACGACGAAACATGCGCAAAACGCATGGAAAAGCCGCGAAAAACAGATTGGCCGGAAAGTGAGAAGCTTTTCGGTCAATCTGCTGAAAAAATCCGACATGTTTTCTTTTTCCTGAAATACTACTCAACCCTTTTCCCCTGATTTGGTAATTCTGTTCCAATTCTCTATGGTTTGCCACATCTTGACCAAAAGCGGCTTTTTATTTTTGGACAGGCCATGCCTTTCCTTTTAGGGGACGATTTGCTATGATAGCCTTACAGACGATACCCTTCGGCGATATATGGAGGTAAGACAAATGGCCGATCTCTCTTTGCAGCATGTCTGCAAAATTTATAACGGCGGCGTGGAGGCTGTCTCCGATTTCAGCCTTGAGATCCCGGATCAGGAATTCGTGATTTTGGTCGGTCCCTCCGGATGCGGAAAATCTACCACCCTGCGCATGATCGCCGGGCTGGAGGAGATCACAAAGGGCGATATCTACATCGGCGGCGTCCGCGTCAACGATATCCAGCCGAAAGATCGCGACATCGCCATGGTCTTTCAAAACTACGCCCTCTATCCGCATATGACGGTCTATGAAAACATGGCGTTCGGCCTCAAACTGCGCAAGATCCCCAAAGAGGAGATTCGGCGCAAGGTCGAGGAGGCCGCCGACATTCTTGACATCCGGCATCTGCTCGACCGGAAACCGAAGGCTCTTTCGGGCGGTCAGCGGCAGCGCGTGGCACTTGGACGGGCGATCGTCCGCGACCCGAAGGTCTTTTTGCTCGACGAACCGCTCTCCAATCTCGACGCCAAACTCCGCGCCCAGATGCGGACGGAGCTTTCCAAGTTGCATCAGCGCCTCGGCACGACCTTTATCTATGTTACCCACGACCAGACCGAAGCCATGACGATGGGCGACCGCATCGTCGTGATGAAGGACGGCGTCATTCAGCAGATCGACAACCCGACCAACCTGTATGACCGCCCGTGCAACCTGTTTGTGGCCGGATTCATCGGCTCGCCGCAGATGAACTTCATCGACGCGAGCCTCGCCAAAAAGGACGGCCAATGGTTCGTCTTCTTTGGACAGTATACATTCGCCATTCCGGAGGAAAAGATCGGCGGGACCGATCTCTCCGCCTACGACGGCAGGGACATTATCCTCGGCGTGCGGCCCGAAAGCCTCCGCGACGAGGAGAATTACGTCGATGCTCCGGGCGCCGATCTCATCAACTGCTTCGTGGATGTCGCCGAGCGAATGGGCTCCGAGACGTTCCTTTATCTCCGCTGTGAGGGCGCCGACCTTATCGCCAGGGTCTCCCCCCGCTCCGCGGCCAAACCGGGCGACCGTATCCGGATCGCGCTCGACATCCACAAAATTTATCTGTTCGACCGCGAAACCGAAACCTCCATCCTAAACTGAAACAAAACCGCCTATCCCGCGGGACCTTCTCCGCGGGATATTTTTATGCCCGGACGGAACATACCGTTTTTTATGAAAAGAAAAAGCGTCTGCATGTTTTTGTGAAAAATAGCCAATCCTCACACATCCATCTGTTTTCCACTACTTTTCACGAAAAAATGTTGTAAAATTAGGCGGAATTTACAATGCGTTAACATTTCTGTTAAATAAATATTATAAAATTTAGTAGATTGTATAAGAAAACTTGCAATTGAGACAAAAGTAATCTAAAATAACCTTAATTACTACTTGCCGACAACATGCCGCAGAAAGAAGGGTCAGACCATTATGTCCAACAGATTGTTTCAGGGCATCATCCATCAGATGAGCGACAGCATCGACCGCACCGTCGGTGTGATCGATGACAGCTCCACCATTATCTCCTGCAGCGACCCAGCCCGTGTGGGGGAGCGGAACGATTATCTGTTCTCTGATTTCAGCGACATTCCGAACTGCTTTTCCCGCGATGGGTATACCTATAAAGTGTTTGGCAGCGAACAGAACCCGGAATTTGCGGTCTTCGTTGCCGGAACGGATGAGAGCTCCGTCCACCTGTGCAACCTGCTTGCCGTCACCTTTTCAAACGTCAAGCTCTATTACGACGAGAAGTTCGACCGCTGCAACTTTATTAAAAACATCATTCTGGACAATATCCTGCCCGGCGATATTTATATTAAGGCGAGAGAGCTCCATTTCAGCACCGACGTCACCCGCGTCGTGCTGCTGATCCGTGTGCTGACCGTCAACGATATCTCCGTCTACGACGTCATCCAGAATCTCTTCCCGGATAAGCAGAAAGACTTCGTGTTCAACATCAGCGAATCCGACATCGTGCTGGTCAAGGAGATCAAAGCCGGCATCGAGACCTCCGATCTTGAAAAACTGGCCCGCTCCATCGTGGATACTCTGGGCAGCGAATTCTATACCAGAGTCTGCGTCGGCATCGGTACGCCGGCCGTCGGCCTCAAAGATCTCGCCCGCTCCTTCAAGGAGACGCAGGTTGCTCTCGAGGTCGGCAAAGTGTTCGATACCGACAAATCCATCGTAAGCTACGACAGCCTCGGCATCGCCCGTTTGATCTATCAGCTCCCGACCACGCTCTGCGAGATGTTCCTCAAGGAAGTGTTCAAGAGAGGCTCCATCGACAGCCTCGATCAGGAGACGCTGTATACCATCCAGCGCTTCTTTGAAAACAACCTGAACGTCTCCGAAACCTCCCGGAAGCTGTTCGTCCACCGCAACACGCTGGTCTACCGCCTTGAAAAAATCAAGAAGCTGACCGGCCTCGATCTGCGGGAATTCGACGACGCCATCGTCTTCAAGGTCGCTCTGATGGTCAAGAAATACCTGACCTCCAACCCGGTCAAGTTCTGACATCCTGTTTCGCATCCTGCCCTGACATCCTGCAATTTCAAATAGATTCGTGTACTGTGAGGTTCACACATTGATTGAATTCAGCCAAGTCAGTAAAAAATACTCAAACGGCACGCTCGCCCTCGACAACGTCGATCTGACGATCGAGGACGGGGAATTTGTCTTTATCGTCGGCGCTTCCGGCGCCGGAAAAAGCACCCTGATTAAACTGATCCTCCGCGAGGAAAAACCGACATCCGGCAAGGTGACGGTTGGCGGCCGCAATATCGGCAGAATGAGCCACTGGAAAATTCCGAAATACCGCCGTTCCATCGGCGTCGTCTTTCAGGATTTCCGGCTGATCCCGAATATGTCGGCTTACGACAACGTCGCCTTTGCTTTGCGCGTCACAAACGTATCGAGTAAAGAGATACATAGAAAAGTGCCTTATATGTTGGCGCTGGTCGGGCTCGCATCCAAGGCGAAATGCAAGCCCGATGAGCTCTCCGGCGGCGAGCAGCAGCGCGTCGCCTTAGCGAGAGCTTTGGTCAACTCGCCTTCCCTGATCATCGCGGACGAGCCGACCGGAAATATCGATCCCGAGCTCTCCTACGAGATCGTCGATCTGCTCAATGAGATCAACAAGCTCGGCGTCACGGTCGTCATGGTCACGCATGAGCACGATCTCGTCGCCCGCTTCAACCGTCGGGTCGTCACCATCGATAAGGGCCGCGTCATCGGCGATACGTGTAGATGGGAGGCGGCAACCTTATGAGAATCGGAAGTTTCTTCTATCTCGTCGGTCAGGGCATCCGGAACCTCTGGAAAAACAGGCTGATGTCCATCGCCTCCATCGGCGTGCTCATCTCCTGCATGCTGCTGATCGGCGCGGCGGTGCTCGCCTCGGTCAACATCAACAACATGGTGGGCTACCTCGAGGATCAGAGCGAGGCCGTGGTGTTTCTTGACGACGGCCTTACCGACGACCAGATCGAGGAAGTGCGCAAAGCCATCCTCCAAAGCGGCAACATCGTCACCATCAATTTCGTCTCCAAAGAGGATGCTCTGAAAGAGATGATGGAATCCATCGGCGACGACGGCGTATTGTTCGAAGCCTACTCCGAGGACGACAGCAACAACCTGCCGGATACGTTCCGCGTCACGTTGGACGACGTCTCCAAACTCTCGGAGACGGTCGTCTATCTGCAAAATCTGGAGGGCGTGGATTCCGTTTCGGCGCCGACGGAGGTCGCCAAAACGATCACCGGCCTCAAAAAGATCGTTGCGGTCGGCGGCCTTGTCGTCGTGGCGATTCTGGTTACGGTATCGCTGATGATCATCGGCAACACGATCAAGATCACCGTCTTCAGCCGCCGCAAGGAAATCAATATTATGAAATATGTCGGCGCGACGGATGCCTTTATCCGTCTGCCGTTTTTCGTGGAGGGCGTGCTTCTCGGACTGATCTCCGCGGCCGCCGCCTATGGGCTTTTGTATTTCGGCTACGACTACCTCGCCCGTTGGATTGAAGGCAACCAAAACGACTGGCTTGCCATGATCGTCACGAACCTCGTGCCTTTTTCCACGGTCGCGATGGATCTGCTCAAGGGCTTCCTGATCGGCGGCGTGGGCATTGGTGTTGCCGGAGGAGCCCTGTTCCTGACCAAGCATCTGAAAGTCTGATCTGCCAAGCCGCAGATTTTCTATCATAATTATTACGGAGGCCACAGATGAAAAACAAGCAAGCCATCAGATTTCTGCGCCTTTTTCTTTGTCTCATCCTGTGCCTTGTTCTTTCTTCTTCCCCGTTTCAGATGATCTCATGGGCATACGCGGATAACGGAGAAGGAAGCGAAATCGACCTGACCACAGACGAGGACTCCGACGAGGAAGAGGCCGACGAAGAAGAAACCGACGAGGAGGAGACCGACGAAGAGGAGGACTCCGACGAAGAGGAGGACTCCGACGGGGACGGAATTTCGGACGAAGAGGAAGAGGAATATAAGGAGCAGCTCGACGACCTGAAAGACAAACAGGATGACCTTCAGGGCCAGCAGGACGAGCTCGACGGCCTGATTTCCAGCGCAAAATCCGAAAAAGAAGCAAAACAGCTGGTTGCCAGAAACCTCGGCACGCAGATCTCCCTGACCAAGGATCAGATCGCCGTTCTGGAGGAAAAGATCGCGCTGACCAGCGAACATATCCAAGAAAAAGAAACCGAGATTTCCGATAAAGAAACGGTCATCAGCGATACGATGGATCTTTTTCGCCAGAGAATCCGCGCCGTCTACATGACCGGCGGATACTCCGACACCGGCAGCAGCATGATCATGTTGCTCAGCTCGGACAGCATCGCGGAATTCCTGACCAATGTCGAGGTTCTCCGGCGCATTTCCCTTCATGATCAAGACATTGTCATACAGCTGCGGGACGATCTCGCGGAACTGGAACAGGAAAAAGCCGAACTCGACGAGGAGAAGGCCGGGCTGGAAGAGGATCAGAAGAGTCTCGAGGAACAGACCTCTTCCCTTCAGGTGAACCTTGTGGCCGCAAATGAAGCGGTCGAGGATCTGTCCGCCATGCAGGCCGAATATGAGGCAAACCGCGAAGCGATCCAGGCGCAGATGGATGCCGTCCAAGACGAGATTGCCGCCATCTATGCCGCCTACCGTTCCACCAACACGGAATATATCGGCGGAGAGATGTATTGGCCGGTCCCGGGATTCAGCACCATCTCCAGCTACTACGGCTGGCGTTTCAATCATACCGATTTTCATACCGGCGTGGATATCACCGGCAGCGGCATCTACGGGCATGACGTCATCGCCGCGACCACCGGCACCGTCATGTACACCAACTATTGCAGCAAGAACGGCTACGTCTATGGATACGGCACCTACATCATTCTCGACCACGGCGGCGGCATCTCCACCCTTTACGGCCACCTGAGCGATATTTATGTCGAAGAGGGCGACATCGTCGCGGCAGGCGAAGTGATCGGAGCGGTCGGCTCCACCGGCTGGAGCACGGGACCGCATCTCCATTTTGAAGTGCGTATCGACGGCGACGACGTGAATCCTCTCCCGTACATCACCTGATTCCCCGGGCGGAAATTCCGCCCCATCCCACAAGACAGCAAGGAGAACGATATGGGCAGAAAAATCTCTCTTGGCGCGGCGCTGACCATCACGATCATCGCCGCGACACTGGTGTTTTCGGTGACGATGGTTTTCTCGATCCGGAATTTCAACAATAAGGTATCGAGCATCATCGAACGTGAAGGCATGTACGAAAAATTTACCGAGATCGACACCTACGTCCGCCAGAATTACAGCGGCGACATCGACGAGACGGCGCTGATGGATGCGGTGGCGCAGGGCTATCTCGCCGGCATCAACGACAAATATGCGGATTATCTCTCCGCCGAGGAATATGCCGAATACATCAAGGCAGAGACCGGTACCGTATCCGGCGTCGGCATCTCGGTGGCGATGGAAAGCAGTGGCTATATGCAGGTCACGCAGGTCTACGAGGGCTCCGCGGCCTCAGGCGCCGGGATTCAGCCCGGCGACCTGATCATCAAGATTGACGACATCG
>DAOSWK010000002.1:0-53127 GCA_035593545.1 Oscillospiraceae bacterium
CCGGAAAAGCCGCGTGCTCAAAGCGGAGGAATCCATCATGCTCGAGATTCCGGATGCCGTCCCGCTGGATGTGGAACCGGAGAACATCCCGCTGGATATTTACTACGAGGACGACGATCTTCTTGTCGTCAACAAGCCGAAGGGAATGGTCGTCCATCCCGCGCCGGGGAACCATGCCGGTACGCTCGTCAACGCGCTGCTCTATCATTGCGGAGACAGCCTTTCAGGCATCAACGGCGTACTCCGGCCGGGCATCGTCCACCGGATCGACAAGGATACGAGCGGCCTGCTGATGGTGGCCAAAAACGATTTCGCCCACAACAGCCTTGCGGAGCAGCTTCGCGTTCACAGCATCACGCGCATCTATCAGGCGGTCGTCTATGGGACGAACCTGCCGGATGAGGGCGTCGTCTCCGCGCCGATCGCCCGAAGCCCGAAAGACCGCAAAAAGATGGCCGTCGTCGCGGGCGGCAAAGAGGCTGTCACGCACTATGCCGTGATTCACAGGTATAAGTCTTTTATCCATGTGGCCTGCCGGCTCGAAACCGGCCGCACCCATCAGATCCGCGTCCATATGGCCTACATCGGCCACCCGGTCGCAGGGGATCTTGTCTACGGTCCCGGCAACGGGATCACCTCGCTGGAGGGACAGTGCCTGCATGCCGGCACGCTGGGCTTTTTGCATCCGAGAACCGGGGAATACATGGAATTCGAGGCGCCTCTGCCGGCATACTTCGTAAACTTCCTTGGAAAACTGGAGGAACTCTGATTTGAATTATTCGGATTTTCTGATCGTCACCGACGTGGACGGCACGCTGATGCGGGCGGAACTCGGCATTTCGGAAAAGAATCTCGCCGCCATCCGCGCCTTTACGGAAAAAGGCGGCGGCTTCACCGTGGCGACCGGGCGGGAAATCAACGTCACGAAGGAGCTTCTGGAGGGCATTCCGATCACGGCGCCGTCCATTCATGTCAACGGGGGCTACATCTACGACTGGAAGCGGCAGGAGATCCTTGAGCCGCATTACATGCCGCGGGATTTTTCGGAGAAAGTCCGATTTCTTCTCGATCGCTATCCCGGAATCGACTGCCATTTCGCCACCCACCGCGCGGTCAACCTGTTGACCTCCGGTGACGTGATACGCCGGTATTTTCCGGATCATGAATTCTACTGCTGCGGCTTCGGGGATATTCCGGAGCTTGTCTACAAATACATCATGACCTGCCCGCCGAAAGAGATGCCGGAGGTACGCGCGTTCGCCGAAGAGATCGTCGGGAACGACGCGGACGTCCTGCAGTCCAGCCCGTTCTTTTTGGAACTGCTGCCGGTCGGTGTCTCCAAAGGGAAGGCGCTGCGCCGGGTCTGCGAGCTCACCGGACGCTCCATTCGGAACTGCGCCGCCATGGGGGACTATGAAAACGATCTCGAGATGATCCGGACGGCCGGGATCGGCGCCGCGCCGGAAAACGCCATTCCGGCCGTCCGAGAGGCGGCCGATTATCTGCTCGCGCCCTGCGAGAAGGACGCCGTCGCGGAACTCATCAATATTCTGGAGGAACGATACATAAAATAGGTGGATGCGGGCGGAGGTGCCGGTATGGAAGAAACGAACGCTGCATCGGAGAAACGGAAAGAAGAAAGCGGGACCGTCATTCCGATTCATCCGGAAGGTCTTGAACATGACGAGCCGAAGGAAGAGGAGGAGAATCTCTCCGCCTCTTACCGAAGAACGGTCCGCGCCATGTTTCTGGTGTTTCTCGCAACGGCGGCCGTCGCCGTCGCCGTAAACGTCGGTAAATACCCGGAATGGGAAAAGCCGTCCGTTTCTGCAACTGATGAGACGTCGGAAACCGCCCTCGCCTCCGAAGTCGCGGCGGCCCCGGTTGTGGAACCGGTTCCTGCAGCGGAATCCGCAACCGAAGAAGCGGCCGTGCCAACGGAGACGGAGTCCGCGCCGGCCTCCGCTCAGAGCGCATCCGAGTCGGCGACGATCTTTCCGCTGGGCATCAATACGGCGACCAGCGAGGAGCTCCAGCAGATCCCGGACATCGGTCCGGTCACGGCGGAAAAGATCATTCTCTACCGCGAACAGATCGGAACCATCACCGATTTTGACGACCTTTTGCCGATCGACGGCATCGGTCAAAAGACCGTGGAAAGGCTTGCTGAATACTGTTACATAGACTGAAAAAATTGCGTGGGAGAGGTTGACATTTCAATTCCCTTATAGTATAATAGCACTCGTCGCCGGGAAACGACCGCCGTCAGGAGACGATGGCGAAGTTGAAAAATGCCTTTGTAGCTCAGTTGGTAGAGCAGGGGACTGAAAATCCCCGTGTCGTTGGTTCGATTCCGACCGAAGGCACCATTTTGCGGGTTTAGCTCATTTGGCAGAGCGCCACCTTGCCAAGGTGGAGGTAGCGAGTTCAAACCTCGTAACCCGCTCCAGAACATACGCCCCTCATTTCTGGGGCGTATGTACTATGGCGACATAGCCAAGAGGTAAGGCAGAGGTCTGCAAAACCTCGATTCACCAGTTCAAATCTGGTTGTCGCCTCCAGAAGCAGCAAGTTATCGGTCGATAGCCTGCTGCTTTTTTATATTTTTTCGTGCTGGTTCTTGCCATATGGGATTGCGTATGATATAATAGCCGAAAAATCCCAAGGCGGCTATTTTATGATTTTATTGGCCCGCCTACGGCGACGGCCAATTCCGTCATATCGCTTCGCTCTATGATGGAATCGCCGAAAAATCTCAAGAGGGACTCTTATTTGAATCTGAACCGGGAGGATTGCGTATGAAACGGCTTTTGGTCGTTGTGGATTATCAAAATGACTTCGTAGACGGCAGTCTGGGATTTCCCGGAGCGGAACTTCTCGACGGACTGATCGCAGAGAAAATCAAAGAGTATAAAGATAGCGGCGACGACGTCGTTTATACGATGGATACCCACGGCCCGGGATACCTCGAAATGCAGGAAGGCAAAAAGCTGCCGATCATCCACTGCCAAAACGGCACGGAGGGCTGGAAGCTTTATGGGGAGACCGGAAAGCTCTGCGAGGGCTGCATGACCATCGGCAAACATGCTTTCGGCAGCTTTGATCTCGCCGAATGGGCGATGATGCGGGGCTACGACCAGATCGAGCTCTGCGGGCTTGTCTCCTATATCTGCGTGATTTCAAATGCGGTGCTCCTCAAGACCGCGCAGCCCGAAGCCGAAATCATCGTGGATGCGGCATGCACGGCCGGCCCCGATCCGAAACTCAACGACGAGTGCCTCGACATCATGGAAAAAGGCCTTCAGATCACCATTCTTAACCGGAAATGATGCTTCCGGCCTGCGCCGGAAAATTCCATTCGATTTTTCTTCAGAAAGTCTCGCCGTCGGGAGAGAGAAGACGCTTCTTCATCCCGTTGGCGTTTCATAAATCTTCTTAAGCCCACCACACACCATAACCCGGACCGGTCGGATCACCCAACCCGGCCATGCCCGGAGAATAAAGGAGGTATTGTCAATGATGGAGTACAACATACCGGAAGTGGCGCAGCGAATTAGAAGCCTCCGGGAGATTTTGGGGATCTCCGCGGAGGATATGGCAAAATCTATCGGCATCAGCCTGGAAGAATACCTTGCGAACGAAGCGGGAGAGACGGATTTTTCTTTCACCTTTCTCTACAACTGCTCCAAGAAGTTCGGCGTCGACGTGATGACCATCATCACCGGCGAGGAACCGAAACTCCGCTTTTATTCCATTGTAAGAAAAGGCGAAGGCCTCCCCATCAACCGCCGGAAAGGCTTCCGGTACGAGCATCTCGGCGCCTGTTTTAAAGATAAGATCGCCGAGCCGTTCCTCGTCACCGCGCCCTACCGCGAAGAAGAACAGAATCAGGAAATCAAGCTTTCCTACCACAAAGGTCAGGAATTCGATTATATCATCAGCGGAAAACTGAAAGTCGCGCTGGAGGACCACACGGAGGTCCTCAACCCCGGTGACGCTATCTATTACGATTCCGGCCACGGGCACGGAATGATCGCAACGGGCGGCGGGGACTGTGTCTTTATCGCTGTGGTCATGCAGGAGGAACAACATGAAAACGGAGGACTTTTATAAGCAGTTCTGCGAGGAATCTTTTGACGAAAACGGTGTCTTGAACGTATTCAAACCGGTCTATAAAGATAATTTTAACTTTGCATACGACTGTGTCGACGCTTTGGCGCAGATGGAACCGGACCGCAGGGCCCTGCTCTGGACAAACGACAAGGGCGAGGAACGCACCTTTACTTTTCGGGACATCAGCTTGCTGAGCAATCAGGCGGCCAACATGTTCCTTGAGCACGGCATCGAAAAGGGCGACCGCGTGATGCTCGTGCTCAAACGGCATTATCAGTTCTGGATCGCGATGATGGGCCTGTGCAAGATCGGGGCCATCGCCGTACCGGCGACGAACCTCTTGATGGAGAAGGACTATGTCTACCGTTTTGAGGCGGCCGGCATCAAGGCGATCGTCGCGACCGCGGAGGGCGGTGTCGAGGACCGGATCGACCATGCGGAGGAGGAATCCGAACCCCTTGGGGCAAAATTCCTCGTCCACGGCAAAAAAGAGGGCTGGCTCGACTTCGATGAGGAAGTGGCTTCCGCATCCGATCAGCTCGTTCGCCGGGAAACCTATGCCGGAGAGGGTATGCTTCTCTATTTCTCCTCCGGCACAACCGGAAACCCCAAAATGGCGCTTCACGACTATACTTATGCGATCGCCCACATCATCACGGCGAAGCATTGGCACAACGTCGAGACAAACGGCATTCATCTCACGGTGGCCGAGACCGGCTGGGGCAAGGCCGTCTGGGGCAAGCTCTACGGTCAATGGTTCTGTGGCACGACGGTGTTTGTCTACGATTATGCGGACAAATTCGTTCCGGAGGACCTGATGGAGATGATCCGGAAATATAAGGTCACCTCCTTCTGCGCGCCGCCGACCGTCTATCGCTTCTTGGTCAAGAACGGTCTGGAACACTACGATCTGAGCTCGCTCAAATATGCGACAACGGCCGGTGAGGCACTGAATCCGGAGGTCTTTAATCGTTTTCAGGAGCAGACCGGACTCGACATCATGGAGGGCTTCGGCCAGACCGAGACGACGCTCGTTCTCGCAAACCTTGTGAATTCCAAAGTCAAGGTCGGCTCTATGGGCAGGCTTTCGCCGCTTTATGACGCAGGCGTCTTTGATGAAAACGACAAAGAGGCGCCCCGCGGCAAGGTCGGAGAAATCTGCATCCGCGCCGAAAGAGGGAAGACCACCCCCGGCCTCTTCATCGGCTATTACCGCGACGAACTGCGTACCGCCGAAGCTTGGCACGACGGCCTTTATCATACCGGCGATACCGCATGGATGGACGAGGAAGGCTACTTTTGGTATGTAGGGCGGACGGACGATGTCATCAAGGCCTCCGGTTATCGGATCGGCCCGTTTGAAGTCGAAAGCGCGCTGATGCAGCACCCGGCCGTCATGGAATGCGCGGTCACAGGCGCCCCGGATCCGATTCGCGGGCAGGTCGTCAAAGCAACCGTCGTGCTGACGAAAGCCTATACCGCCTCCGATGAGCTCACAAAGGAACTTCAGGATTTCGTCAAAAAGACCACAGCGCCTTATAAATATCCGCGTATCATCGAATATGTCGAGTTCCTTCCCAAAACCATCAGCGGCAAGATCATGCGCAAAGACATCCGCGCAGCAGACAAGGGCCGCCAAGTGGTGGACGGCTGAGATTTCAGGATTCGAATATCACAAAAAAACGGCGCTCGTTTTCGGGTGCCGTTTTTCTATCGGAGAAAAAGATTTTCAGGCGTGCGAATTCAAAGAAATTATCCCAAACAGAGAGACGAGCCGGAACATTTTTTACGGAGAGTGCGCCGAAAATCTCTTTGAGCGATAAAGGATAGGCGGTTTATTTTCTTCGTACGAACCGGCAGGGTATATGATCGGAAAGACAAGGATTTTATGATTGCGAAAGAAAATTCTTCGCCAAACCGGCGGGGCGTCATTTCTGAATGGCGACTTCCGGTACGCTGCCGACGATAATCATCTCACAGACCGGGATTTCATAGGTTGCCTCCACCTCCGATACCGCGAGCGGAAGAATCGCATAGAGGCTGATCCGGTATTTTAACTTGACGGAGTATTTGGTCTGGTTGATGCCGGCGCTCTCGAATTTGCTTTCAATCTCGGCCGAAGGCGCGCCCGCGCAGACGACCTTCATCTTCACCGACGGGCCGACTCCGGAAAGCAGCGCATAGCCGGAGAGCGTTCCCACCGGAATGGAGATCGTGCAGACCTCCGGATCTCCCATGCTTTGGATGAAGCCGGAGGAGATCTGCTCCTTCAAAACGCCCAGAGCGAAGCTGTCCAGAGTCGCCGAGACGGGTTCCCCAGATTCGTTTGTCCGAATGCGCACGATGCCCTCGGCCATGCTCCGGTTTTCGGAAAAGACCTGCTCGGCCGTGCGGTTGAGCGTCTCCTCCGCGCATACTTTTGCGTAATACACCGAAGTTTTTTCGAGGAAAGGGCGCAGCGCCATATTCATCAGATGAAAGACGAAAATCAGCAATGCCGTCGCGAAAAACAGCAAAAAAAGGACTCTTCTTCTCACAGCCGCCTCCCGAAGTTTTCACTGTAATATATTCCGAAAGACCGGGGATTGTGATATAATAATCATAAGAACCGTGAAACGGTTGTGACATAACCAATGATCGCATAAAGTTGTCGCTTTATGCGATCATCCATTTATTTTTATTTCCCGGAGGCGCCCGATGGACAGACAGGAAGCCGAAAAGAAAATTGCCGAACTGCGCGATAAAATCCGGTATTACAGCTATCTTTATTATGAGCTGGACAGGCCGGAGATCGACGACTACGAATACGATATGCTCTATCATGAGCTGCTCGATCTGGAGGACGCCTACCCGGAGTTTATCACGCCGGATTCCCCGACCAGAAAGGTGGGCGGGGCCGCTTCCAACAAATTTGAGCCGGTCGTCCATGCCGTCCAGATGGGCAGCATCCAGGATGTCTTCAGCGTCGAGGAGCTTTACGATTTTGACGAACGAGTCCGCTCGGTGATTCCAAAGCCGCAGTATGTGGTGGAGCCGAAGATCGACGGACTCTCCGTCTCTCTGGAATACCGGAACGGCCTGTTTGTTCGCGGCTCGACGCGAGGGGACGGATTTGTCGGCGAGGATGTCACCCACAACCTGATGACGATTGCCTCGATTCCAAAGCACATCAACTGCCCGGAGATCGCCTATCTGGAGCTCCGTGGCGAATGCTATATCGCCAAACAGACCTTTCTGAAGCTCGTGGAACAGCAAGAAATTAACGGGGAGCGTCCTTTTAAAAATCCGCGGAACGCCGCCGCCGGGTCTCTCCGGCAAAAGGATGCGAGAATCACCGCGAGCAGGGGATTGGACATCTTCGTCTTTAATATCCAACAGTGCGAGGGACGTACCTTTGAGACGCACAGTGAGAGTCTGAATTTCGTGAAGAGCCTTGGATTCCCGGTCTCCGTCTCCTATGAGCAATTCGACGACATTGCCGGCTGCGTCGGGAATATCATGGAGATCGGCGAGCACAGGGATGCCTTTACCTTCGATATCGACGGCGCCGTCATTAAAGTCAACAACCTTGCGGACCGCGCTGTGCTCGGCAGTACGGCCAAATACCCGAAATGGTCGGTTGCGTTCAAATATCCGCCGGAGGAAAAGACGACGAAGCTCCTCGACATCGAGATCAACGTCGGCCGGACAGGTGCCCTGACGCCGACCGCGGTCTTTGAGCCGATCCAGCTCGCCGGGACGACGGTCTCCCGGGCGGTCCTTCATAATCAGGATTTCATCGCCGGAAAGGATGTCAACATCGGCGACACGATTGTGGTGCGAAAGGCCGGGGAGATCATCCCGGAGGTCGTCGCCGTGGCCGAAAAAGGGCCGATGGAGGGATATTTCCGTCTGCCGGAATATTGCCCCGTCTGCGGAACGAAAGCCGTCCGCGAGGAGGACGAGGCGGTATTGCGGTGCCCGAATCCGGACTGCCCGGCGCAGCTTCTCCGCAACCTCATCCATTTTACGAGCCGCGACGCCATGGACATCGACGGTTTCGGTCCGGCGCTTGCCTCCGCGCTCATCAATGCGCATCTGATTCACTCGCAGGCGGATATTTATGATCTCAAAGCGGAGGATGTTCAGGAGATCGACCGGATGGGTAAAAAATCCGTGGCGAACCTGATTGCGTCGATCGAGGGCTCCAAAAAGAACGGACTCTCCCGGCTGGTTTATGCGCTCGGCATCCGGAATATCGGACAGAAGGCCGCGGAGCTTCTCGCGCAGCATTTCGGCGATATGGATGCCCTGATGGCCGCCTCCGCCGACGAAATCTGCACCATCGAAGGCTTCGGCCGGATCATGGCGGATTCCGCCGTGAATTTCTTTTCGCTGCCGCAGTCCCGCAATCTGATCGAGCGCCTCCGCGAAAACGGCGTCTCCATAGTCGCAGAGAAAAAAGCGACCGGCGACAAATTCCTCGGCTTGACCTTCGTGCTCACGGGCACGCTTCCAACCATGACGAGAGAGGAAGCGACGGAAAAGATCGTCGCTCTGGGCGGAAAGACCTCCTCCTCCGTCTCCAAAAAGACGAGCTACGTCCTCGCCGGAGAGGACCCCGGCAGCAAGTATACCAAAGCCGAGGCGCTCAGCGTCCCGATCATCGGCGAGGATGAATTCCTTAAAATGTGCGAATGACGGACGGCCTTTGCCATGCCGGATCTCTCGGTAAGCATCGGGTCGGAAGATAGATCGGAGCATCCTTATAAATATTAAAACGCTCTGCCTTGTGGTGGGGCGTTTTTTTGTGCTCGGAATTTCCTGCCGGGCTTCTTTAAACGAAGTATCCTTTTGCCTCATACAACAGACCATCGGCTTTTTGTCAGCGAATTTCCCTTGGAATATATATCCGAACTTCCTATTCAAAGACGCTCCGGGCTTTTTACGGCACCCCGATTTTGCCGGAATACTTTCCGGACAGGCCTCATAGAATGGGGACATGACGGGAAAGCGGTGAGCGTATGAGAAACGGCGGCAGGACTCCTAAAACCATCGAAGAAATTTTTGACGAGATCCGAAGCTGCTGCGGGCAGGCCGTCTCCGAGATTTTGTTTCACGTCGGGCGGGAAATCCGGAAGGACGCAAGGGAGATTCGTCTCGCCGTGGGCCGTCCGATGCAGATTGTGACCGCCGACGGTCTCTGTTTTTGTTCTAAAAAAGGGGAGACCTTTTCCGAGCCGGATTGGGGATGGTTCCCGGATTCAGCCGAGATCGACGCGGTCTTTCGCGCCGTCTGCCAGTATTCGATCCATGCTTTTGCGGACGACATTGCAGCCGGTTTCGTCACAATCCGGGGCGGACACCGGGTGGGTGTCTGCGGCACCGCAGTCTACGAAAAAGGAATTCCGTTCCCGACGGCGCAGAAACATATCTCCTCCGTCAACATCCGGATCGCCCGCCAGATTTTTGGAGCGGCGGATCCGATTCTCGAAGAGCTGAAACAAACCGGGCTCCAGAATATCCTGATCGTCGGGCCGCCCTGTTCCGGAAAGACGACCGTGCTGCGGGATCTTGTGCGCCAGCTTGCCTCAGGCGAAACGGGCGCTTTTATTCGGACAAGCGTGATCGACGAGCGGTCGGAGCTTGCCGCCATGTATGAATCCGAACCGCAGAACGACGTCGGCGCCACTTGCGACGTGCTCAACGGTTTTGGGAAACGGGACGGGATTCTTACCGCCGTTCGTGCCTTTGCCCCGGAGATGATCGTCTGCGACGAGCTGGGCGGCCCGGAAGACATGGATGCCCTGTTGGAAGCTTCGAGGTGCGGGGCCTTTCTTGCCGCGAGCGTCCATGCGGATTCTCTCGAAAGTTTTCTTCTGCGGCCGAATCTGCGTCCTTTGATCGAGAGCGGGGTTTTCGATCTGGCCGTTTTGATGGGGAAGGACTGCCGGATCCGGGAGATCCGGAATCTCTGCAAAGAAGGCGTAAGATGAGAGCGATCGGCTGTATCCTGATCTTTTTTTCGGCCGCGGCATGCGGGCTGTTTTTTGCGGCGAAGCAAAAGAAGCTGAAACGGATCTATGCGCAATCCGTCACGATGACCGGTATGCTGATTGCTTTTCTTCAATATGACGCGCCCGCTCTCATGGATCTTTTGGGCCGGGTTTCCCGCTCCGGAAACTGCGCGGAACTTTCGTACCTCGGCCGGACGCTGGAGATGATGCAAACCGGTGCCGGCTTTCAGGAGGCATTTGAGGATGCGCTGTCGGAATTCTGCAGGGGAAACCGATGCCCCGAATATTATGACGCCGTCTTCCCGCTCGGGAATCTTCTCGGGGCGGGCCGGGCGGAAAATCAGTCGCGAACGCTCGAGGCACTGCGGAAAAACCTACAGCAACTGAGCGAGCAAATCAGGCTGGAGACGGAAAAAAGAGCAAGGCTCTGCCGTTCCCTTGGAGTCGGTATCGGCGCTGCGGCGGCATTCGTTTTGATTTGAGGCGGAGGCGGAGACATGGACGTGGATATGATTTTTAAGATCGCGGCGATCGGGATTATCGTTGCCGTATTGAACCAACTGCTGATTCGTTCCGGAAGGGAGGAGCAGGCCATGATGACGACGCTTGCCGGGCTGATCGTGGTGCTGATGATGCTCATTACCGAGATCAGCAACCTCTTTGAGACGGTCAAGTCGGTCTTCGGCCTATGAAAAGGTGAATATCTTTACATTGATCGGCATGATTCTGGCCGCCGTCATCATTGCGGTTCTGCTCCGGCAATATAAGCCGGAACTCGCGTTTGCCGTCTCCGCCGCGGCGGGAATGCTGATCCTACTGGCCGTCTCCGGAGAGATGACCGAGCTATTTGACTTTGCGGAGGGCCTGATCGAAAACGAATTTCCTGAGAATTTCGGTTTGCTTTTACGGTGCGCCGGCGTCTGCTTAATTACGCATTTCGTCGCAGACGGCTGCCGGGACTGCGGTGAGCGCGCGCTCGCGGATCAGGCGGAATTTGGCGGAAAAATCGCCATGCTGCTGATCCTGCTGCCTCTATTGGAAGAATACCTGCATCTTGCGGAAAGGATCGCCGGCCTATGAATACCCGGAATCTGAAGCTTCTGGCGCTGCTGATGCTGGTACTCTTTCTTTCCGGTGCCGCGCTACCGGAAAGCGGTACGGAGATCCCTAAGATCAATGCGTCCACGTCCGGGAGCGATATAAAAGTATCGGAAACCGGTGAGAACATACAGGAATCTGAAGCCGTTATACAGGAAACAAGCGTATCCGTATCCGAAAACAGCGCGGAGGTATCGGAAAGCGGCGATTCCGTGCAGCAATCTGAAGCCGTCGCGCCGGAAACGGACGAGCTCATCCCGGAAAGCGACGCGGAATCGTTGGGTGCCGAGTCGGCAGCGTACGGGACAGATACGGCCGGATCGGAAACGGACGTCGGCAACAGTTTCGACATTGCCTCGTTTTTAGATTATTTCTCTCCGGAACTGGAAACCATGATGGAGGTGCTCGGGCTCGACAGCCTCGATCCCGCGGAGATCGAATCCCTGCGGATCGAGACGGTGTTTGAGTCCGTAAAGGATGCCGTCCGGGAACGGTATATTGGGCCGCTCCGCGCGCTGGCCGCGGCGCTCTCCGGGAGCATGGTCATCTCCGCGGTCGGAGCGATCTCGCCGGGCAAAAGCACGCTGGACAGGCTTCTCTCCGTTGCCGGCGTGCTGTATTTCTCCGCCATGGCGCTCTATCCGTTACAAGAGGCCTTCCGGTCCGCCGCGGAGGTGATCTCCTCCTGTCAGGAGATGCTCGTGGGCTACATTCCCGTGTTTGCCTCCATCGTCACGGCGGCAGGGAGCCCGGTTTCCGCCGCCGCTTACTCCTCCATGCTGCTCTTGTCTTCAAACCTTGCGGCAAAGCTGTTTTCCGGGTACATCGTCCCGCTCTCTCTTTTGCTGCTCGTGATTTCGATGGCGGCGCCCTTCACGCCTTTTGATGTCGGGAAGATCACGGCCATGCTCAAAAAAGCGGCGGTCTGGTCGCTCTCCTTTTCGATGGTCATTTATACCGGCATCCTTGGGCTCAAAACGCTGGTTGGTTCCTCCGCCGACAGCGTTGTGGACCGCTCGGCCAAATTCGTGATCGGCACCTTTATCCCAATCGTCGGCGGTGCGCTCTCGGATGCGATGAATACCGCGCAGGGCTGTCTGCGGCTCGCACGGAACGTCGTCGGCGCCTATGGAATTCTTGCCGCTGCGATGACCTGTCTGCCCTCCATCATCGAACTGATTCTCTGGCAGGTTGCCCTCAATCTGTGCGCAGCTTTCTGCGCCTCCTTTGAGCAGGGAAAGATGGAAAAACTGTTCGCGGCGGCCTCCGATGTCACGGGAATTCTCTTTGCGGCGCTCGCATGTTCGGCGCTGACCGTCATCATCTCTACCGGCGTTCTGCTGCTGACCGTAGGAGGCGGATAACATGGAATCTCTGGCCGGCTGGGCGATCTCCCTCTGCGCGGCGGGAATCGCCGTCTTTCTCTGTGAAATTCTGCTGCCGGAGGGAAGCATTGCAAAGGTTTTTAAGATTGCGGCCAGCGTCTTTTTTCTCACCGCGATCTTGGCGCCGCTGCTTTCCGGCTTCGATGCCGATACGTTTTCCGATTTGGCCGAATCCTCTTCCGCCGCTTCCGATACTGCGGAGAAAGCGGCGGAATCCGTCGTGATTTCCAGTTTTGAATCCAATCTGGAAAGCGAGCTCGCTTCCGGGCTTCGAGAGGCGGGGATTCCGGTTTCCGGGATCGAGGCGAATGTCTCTTTACAGGAGGACGGCGTCACGCTAATGATCGACGCCGTCGCCGTATGGCTTCCGGAAAACAGCTCCGCCAATCCTGTCGCCGTATCCGAAGCCGTACGGGAGCTTTCCGGCATCGAGCCGGAGATTCATTATGAGGGGGAAGAGCATGGAAGCGCTGAAGAAAATCCTCAATAAGCTCGGGCTGTCCGGCGCCAAATCGTCCGAGGCCGGCGGAAAAATCATTCTGATCCTCGGATTTGCCGGGATCGCGCTGATCTTTCTCTCCGAATTTGTCTCCTGCGGCGGGAGCGCCAAAACGACGGAGACGGGGGAAATTCCGTCCTACCTGCCGGAACTGGAATCAAAGATGGAGAACCGGGTCCGCCTGCTCGTGGAGGGAATCGACGGCGCCGGAGAAGCGGAGGTCTTGATCACTTTCTCGGGCGGATATGAGTACGAGTACCTCTCCGATACGGAAATGAAAGAGGAAGAAAACGCCGAAAGCGTATTAAAATCTGAAACTCAAACATATATAATCGTTGACGGCTCCGCAGGCGATTCCGCCTTAGTCAGAAAAATTCTGGTGCCCGAGGTCAACGGTGCGGCAGTGATCTGTGAGGGCGGCGGAAATCCGCAGGTTGCGGAAAAAGTGATCCGGGCGGTATCGACGGCGCTGGGGATTTCTTCCTCAAAGGTTTTTGTGGCAAAAAAGGCTTGAATATGGAGGGGTAGGCAATGACAAGCGTCAACAACTATGAAAGCGTGGAGCTGGCCGCCGTACCGGCAAAAGCAAAACGCGGATTCTTTCATTTCGGAGGAAAAAAGACGGGAGAAAAGGCAAAATTTCGTTTCGTCCTGCGCAAAAAACATGTGATTGTCGCCGCGCTGGTGATGGTGCTCACCGCGGCGGTTTACGTCAATTATCTCTATTCGGTCGACGGTCTGGATCTGACTGCGACGGAGACGAAGAATTATGGGGATTCGCTGCTCGTCTCCACGGGAGCGGACGGCGTCGCCATGGATGCGGACGCCTATTTCAGCGAGGCCCGCATCTCCAAGGAGCAAAACCGGGATGAGGCCGTGGAAACGATCCAGAATCTCTCCGTGACGGAAAACCTGACCGAAGAACAGATGGCGGAACTTGCGCAGCAGGCCTCGGCGATCGCTGCGAATATGGAACTTGAAACGAAACTTGAGAGTCTGATCAAGGCGAAAGGCTTCGAGGACTGCCTTGTCTACATCACGGAGGAATATGCGGACGTGATCGTCAAGACCGACGGCCTGCTTGCCGCCGAAGCCGCGGAGATCAAGGCGTCCATTCTGGAAGAGACCGACGTCCCCGTCGAGAATATCACGATCGTGGAAGTAAGCTGAGCGCTGCATATACATTTGAATAATGAGACCTTCGGACAGAGTCTTTTGGAAAAACATGCGTTTTTTCAGGGCTCTGTTTTTTATATGTCTGTGGATATTCAAAAATTTTGTATTTTCTTATCATCAAAAACTTGTATATGGATTTTAATATGATATAATAATTTTACAAAAAAATGGCGGCCGCGAAAGAAACCCGCGGGTTGGTGCATTTTGAAAATTTGGACAAGATTCCCCTCCTTGATAAAAACGGGGAGGGATCTTTTTTTCGGAGGAAACGGAATGACAAGAAAAGAAGCGAGAGAACAGGCGTTTGCGCTGGTTTTTGAAAGCGCCTTTCAAAAGGAAGGCCTCGACTATATCATCGAGAACGCGGCGGAGGCCAGCGAGGAACCGCTTGAGATCGGCGCTTTCGCAAGGGAACTGGCGTCAAGGACGCTGGAAAACATGGACTTTCTGGATGAAAAGATTGCCGCGTGTTCTTCCCATTGGAAGACGAGCCGCATGTCCCGCGTCGCACTGGCAATTCTGCGTAACGCCGTCTGCGAGATGTATTTTTTCGACGACATTCCTGACAGCGTCTCGATCAACGAGGCCGTCGAGCTTGCAAAAACGTACGGCGGCGACGAGGATCCTTCCTTCGTGAACGGCGTCCTCGGCGCGGTTTACAAGAAGAAACAGGAGGCAAACGATGCCGCTGTATCTGGGGATTGATACCAGTAACTACACCACCTCGGCCGCGCTCTACGACGGCGGCTCAGGGAAACTCGTTCAGAAGAAACGTCTCCTTCCGGTGAAGGAGGGAACCCTTGGCCTGCGGCAGTCCGACGCCGTGTTTGAGCATGTCCGGCAGCTTGGAGAGATGGTCTCCGGCGTCTTTCTGGAAACCGGCGCGCGGGAAATCGCCGCGGTGGGCGTCTCGAACCGTCCGCGCGACATCGACGGCTCTTATATGCCGTGTTTTCTCGTCGGCATCATGGCGGCGGAGTGTGTCGCGGTCTCCCATCAGGCGCCGCTCGATCTGTTTTCTCATCAGCAGGGCCATGTCGCCGCCGCGCTCTATTCCGCGGGGAGGCTCGATCTGCTGCAAACCCGTTTCATCGCCTTTCATGTTTCCGGCGGGACGACGGAATGCCTGCTTGTGGAGCCGGACGAGGAGCGAATTTTTCGCTGTGAAAAGGTCGCCGATTCGCTCGATCTCAAAGCCGGACAGGCTGTCGACCGCGTCGGCGTCATGTTGGGACTGCCGTTTCCGGCCGGTCCGGAACTCGAAAAACTTGCACAAAAAAGCGACAAAACTTATAAAATAAAGCCGACGATGAAGGACGGAAACTGTTGTCTCTCCGGCATCGAGAATCGCTGCGAGACGATGCGGGCGATGGGGGAGAACCCGGAGGACATCGCGAGATTCTGCCTCGATTCGATCGCGGCCGCGGTCTCCGGAATGACGGACGCCGCGCTCGCAACATATGGAAAACTACCGGTTCTCTATGCCGGCGGCGTCATGTCGAATGCGTTCCTCCGGGAGCATTTTGAAAAAAACTACGGCGGCATCTTTGCCGAACCCGTGTTTTCTTCCGACAACGCCGCGGGTATCGCCGTGCTCGCTTCCATTGCCGACCGAAGAAGGAGGGGGGACCCGGAATGGCCGGATTCGCAATCCTGACGGTATCCCAGATCGTGACCTATCTCAAGTCGACGGTTGAGGAGGACGAAAAGCTCAAAGGGCTCTACGTTCGGGGCGAGATCGGCGATTACCGCCCGAATTTCATCTCCGGACACGTCTATTTCACCTTGAAAGAAAAAGATGCCTCGCTGCGCTGCGTGATGTTCCGCTCGAGCGCCTCCCGGCTGAAATTTGAGCCGGCCTCCGGCATGTCGGTCATCCTGCGCTGCGACGTGACGCTCTATTCGCGGGACGGCACCTGTCAGCTGGTCGTCTACGACATCCAGCCGGAGGGGCTCGGCGCAAACTACCTCGCTTTTGAGCAGCTCAAGGAGAAGCTCTCGAAGGAGGGTCTCTTCGCCGCCGAGCACAAGCGGCCGATTCCGCTCTATCCGAAAAAGATCGGGGTTATCACCTCCCGCTCGGGAGCGGCGCTGCACGATATTGAGCAGATTCTGGAACGGCGCTGGCCGCTCGGAGAGATCCTGCTCTATCCGGTCTCCGTGCAGGGGGCCGAATCCGCGTCGCAGATCGTTGCGGCAATTGAAATGATGAACCGGCTGACCGACGCGGATGTGCTCATTCTCGGCAGAGGCGGCGGCAGTTCGGACGATCTCTCCGTCTTTAACGATGAGCACATCGCAAGAGCCGTCTATGCGAGCGCCATTCCGGTGGTTTCGGCCGTCGGACATGAGACGGACTTCACCATCTGCGATTTCGTCGCCGATCTCCGTGCTCCGACGCCCTCCGCTGCCGCGGAGCTTTGCAGCCCGGACGGCGTGGAGCTCAAATATTACTTTGGTACCGTCTCCACGGCGCTGACGGCGAAAATCAAGGCACTCCTTGAGCACGAAAAAAGCGAAAAAATCAGGGGATATGCTGAAAAGCTGAACTCCTTTACATCTGTGGCGCTGGCAGCCGGTACCGATCTAATCGGAGACGAAAGACTCTCTTTGGATCGGAACATGACAAAAATCCTCAGCGATTCCGACCGGGTGCTCGAGCGAACGCTCACGCGGCTCGACGGGGCAAATCCGGCAAGGATTCTGAAAAGGGGCTTCTGTTTCGCGGAAAAAGAGGGCCGTCCCGTGCGGTCGGCCGGCGAACTGGAGCCCGGGGATGAAGTCCGGCTGCGCTTTTCGGACGGCGAGGCCGGCGCGAAAATCATATAAAAGAAAGGAGCGTTCCCATGGCGGAAGATCTGAATTTTGAAAAGGCTGTGGAACGGCTGGATTATATCAACGCGAAGCTCGAGGCGGGGGATATGCCGCTTGAGGAGGCGCTCTCACTCTATGAGGAGGGCGTGAATCTCTGCAAAAAGGCTTCCAAGATCCTCGAAGAGGCGAAACAGAAGATCACGGAGCTTTCCGAAGAGGGGAACGAATAATTCATGGAGAAAGAGACCTTCCTTTCCGTTTTGAAAGACGACCGGGAAAAGATCGGCGGCTACCTTTCGGAGCGGATTACCGCGGAAAATTCCGAGCAGACCCTAATCGCCGAGGCCATGTGCTATTCCGTCTTGGGTGGAAAGCGGCTGCGCGGCATCCTTCTTCTGGAATTTTGCCGGCTCTTCGGCGGTTCTAATGAGGATGCGCTGCCCTTTGCCGCGGCAATCGAATGCGTGCAGGCCTACTCGCTGGTTCACGACGACCTGCCTTGCATGGACAACGACGATCTGCGCCGCGGGAAACCCTCCTGCCACATCCGTTTCGGCGAGGCCAACGCGCTGCTCGCCGGAGACGCGCTGCTCACGGAGGCGTTTGCCATTCTCGCGGAGTGCGAGCTTGCAAAAAAAGAGCCGGAACGGGCGCTGAAAGCGGCAAGCCTGCTTTCCAGAGCCGCCGGATACCGCGGAATGGTCTGCGGGCAGGTGCTCGATCTTGCGGGCGCCGGAAAGGAGCTCTCCGAGAACGAGCTCTATACGCTTGATGAGCTGAAAACCGCCGTGCTGATCCGGTGCGCCGCCGAAATGGGCTGTGCCGCCGCCGGTGCGGATGCCGAAAAGACATATTTTGCCGTTTCCTATGCCAACGAATTCGGGCTTGCGTTTCAGATCGCGGACGACATCCGGGATTTCATGAAGAAACCGGAATCCGCCGAACCCAGCTCCTATGTCACCGTACACGGCATCGCGGATGCGCGGACCGATGCGAAAAAGCATATGGCCTTTGCGCTTGACTACCTTGATCCCCTTGAGAAAAGCGGGATCGATACCGGATTCTTTCGCCTGTTTGCGGAGGAACTGATTGAGTTTTGATGGGAGAACCTATGCCAAAAGAACGAATTCTGGATACGATCCGGCTGCCGGAGGGCGTTTCTGAGCTGGACGATAAACAACTGAAAACTCTCTGCGGGGAGCTGCGCAATGAGATTCTGGATAAAGTCTCAAAGACCGGCGGCCACCTCGCTTCCAATATGGGCGCGGTGGAGCTCACCGTGGCGCTGCATCATGTCTTTTCGACGCCGAAGGATGTGATCGTCTGGGACGTCGGCCACCAGTGCTATTCCCATAAAATCCTGACCGGGCGCGACATCACCGGCATCCGCACCGAAAACGGCCTCTCCGGATTCCCGAAGTCGGCCGAGAGCGTGCATGACGCCTTTGTCGCCGGACACGCGAGCACCTCGGTCTCCGCGGCGCTCGGAATTGCACAGGCAAAAAAGATCAAAGGGGAGACCGGAAGCGTCATCGCGGTCGTCGGAGACGGGGCGTTTTCGGGCGGCATGATCTACGAGGCCATGAACAACGCCGGGCGCAGCGGCACGAAACTCATCGTCGTGCTCAACGACAACGAGATGAGCATCTCCAAAAACGTCGGCGCCATGGCGAGATACCTCGCAAAAATCCGCACGAGGCGCAGCTATTTCCGGTTCCGCGACAACGTGGAGAAATTTCTGCTGGCGATCCCGCTGATCGGAAAAAGCCTGCGGAACTTTGCCTCCGCGGTCAAGAACATGCTGAAGAACCATTTCTACGGCAGCAATTATTTCGAGCATTTCGGATTTTACTACTTAGGCCCCGTGGACGGCCACGACGTCTCCACGCTGGTGCGCGTTCTTGAGCGGGCAAAGAAATTCTCCTGCCCGGTGCTCATTCATATCAACACGATAAAAGGAAAGGGCTACCTGCCGGCGGAGCAAAACCCCTCCAAATTCCACGGGATCGCTCCGTTTGATAAAGAGACCGGAGAACTGCTGGAACCGCCGTCCGGAAACTTCTCGGAGGCGTTCGGCGAGATCCTGACCGGGCTCGCGGCAGAGGACGACCGCATCTGCGCGATCACGGCCGCGATGAGGGACGGCACCGGCCTCGGCAAATTCGCGGCGAAGTATCCGAAGCGGTTCTTTGACGTCGGCATCGCCGAGGAACATGCGATGACATTCGCCGCGGGGCTTGCCGCCGGCGGCATGAAACCGGTCTTCGCCGTCTATTCGACCTTCCTTCAGCGCGCCTGCGACCAGATCATTCACGACGCCTCGATCGAACCGAAGCATGTCGTGCTGGCCGTCGACCGGGCAGGCATCGTCGGCGGGGACGGGGAAACCCATCAGGGAATCTTCGATATCGCCATTCTGACCGCCGTGCCGGGCATGACGATCTTTTGCCCGTCGGATTACCGGGCGCTTGGCTCCATGCTGAAAACCGCGCTGAACGGGGAGGGCGTCTGTGCCGTCCGTTATCCGCGCGACGGCGAAAAATCCGTTCCCGAGGCCTATCATACCGGCGGCGGGGACTTTGATCTCTTTGAAAAACCGGATTCCGACGCGCTGATCGTCTGCTACGGCAGGCTCTTTCCCGAGGCGGTCTCTGCGGCGGAAGCAGACGGCGCCTCCATTTTGAAGCTCAACAAGGTCTGGCCTATCAATGGAGCGGCCGTCGGCGCCGCAGTGCGGTATCCGCGTATTTTCTTCTTTGAGGAAGCCGTTTTTCCGGGCAGCATCGCCGAGCATTTCGGCGCGGCGATGACGGAAAAAGGATTTCGCGGCGAATATTTCCCGCAGAATGTCTCCGGCTTCATCCCGCAGATGAGCGCCGCCACCGCGATCAAAAAGCAGGGGCTTGACGCGGAGTCGATGCTGCGGAAGGTTGCCGATTCAAAAGAAAGGGTTTCCCCCGATGAAATTATCGAACTTTCCGGGACAGCTCCGGCAAATAAGGTACTTCACAGGGAATTCCGTCCGGAGAATATCTCCGTCTCCATTCCTCAGATGACCCCTGTTTCCGCGGCCCAAAAGCAGGGATTAAACGCGGAATTCATCGCGCAAAAAGCCAAAGATGAAGGAGGAACCCCCGATGAGTGAAAAGCAGCGTCTCGACGCGGAACTCGTCGACCGTGGCATCCTCGGCAGCAGGGAACAGGCCAAAGCCGCGGTCATGGCCGGAGAAGTCTATGTGAACGGTCAGCGAGCCGATAAAGCCGGCGACTCGGTCACGGCGGAGGATTTGATCGAATTCCGCGGGGATACGCTCCGGTATGTGAGCCGCGGCGGGCTCAAGCTCGAGAAGGCGCTGGCGGTTTTTCCGGACATTTCTCCCGCCGGAAAGGTCTGCATGGATGTCGGGGCCTCCACCGGCGGATTTACGGACTGCATGCTGCAAAACGGCGCCGAAAAGGTCTACGCCGTCGACGTCGGCTACGGCCAGCTCGCATGGAGCCTTCGCACGGATCCGCGCGTCGTCAACCTCGAGCGCACCAACGTCCGTTATCTTACAAAGGAGCAAGTGCCGGAGACGGTGGGCCTCGTGAGCATCGACGTGTCCTTCATTTCGCTGGGCCTCGTCCTTCCCGTGCTGCTGCCGTTTCTGACCGAGGATGCCGTCGTCGTCTGCCTTGTGAAACCGCAGTTTGAAGCCGGCAGGGAAAAAGTGGGCAAGCATGGCGTCGTCCGCGAGCCGGAGACGCACCTTGAAGTCATCGAAAAGGTGCTTGCCTTCGCGAGGAGCTCCGGATACGGCGCGTTCGGCCTCGATTTTTCTCCGGTTAAAGGCCCTCAGGGCAACATTGAATATCTTTTGGCCCTGTCGAGGGATCCGTCTCTCGACAGAACCGATCTTTCCCCGGAAGCCGTGGTCGCGGCTTCGCATGATACGCTCAACTGAGAGGAGTCTTCCTATGCAGAAAAAATTTGAAAAATTCAGGCTTCGTCCTTCCCGCAGGCCGAAAGCTTTTCTTTCGGTCAACCTAACGCGGGAACAGGTGAGGCCCTGCACGGAGAAGGTCGTCGCCTTCCTTTTGAAACTCGGCGTTACGCCCTATCTGGATTCCTCTTTTGAGCCGGTGTTTTCCGGGACGAGCGCCGAGTTTTTGCCCTCCGAAACGATCCTGCCCGAATCCGACCTGATGATCGTGATCGGCGGCGACGGAACGATCCTGCGCGCGGCGAGGAGCGCCATCCTCTACGATGTGCCGATCCTTGGCATCAACGCCGGGCATCTTGGATTTCTTTCCGACCTCGAACAGGATGAGCTTCCGCTGCTGGAAAAACTGGTACGCGGCGGCTGTCAGGTTGAGCGGCGCATGATGTTGGATATTGTTTATGGCGATGAGATCGAAACCGCCGTCAACGACATGTTTATCTCCAAAACCGAGCCCGGAAAGATCGTCGATCTCGAGGTCCGGTGTGACGGCAGGGAAGTGGCCCAATACCGGGCGGACGGTATCGTCTTCGCCACGCCGAACGGCTCCACCGCCTATTCCATGTCGGCCGGAGGCCCGGTGATGGACAGCGAGCTCGACGCGATCATCATGACGCCGATCTGCCCGCATTCCCTGATCTCGCGGTCGATCGTCTGCGCGGGGGACAAGACCCTTTCGGTAAGGGCCGCCTGCTCCGATACGGAAAAGGACCTCAGCATTGTGATCGACGGCGAAAAACGCATGGTGCTCAAATCGAACGACGAAATTCTGGTTCGCCGCTCGGATAAGTATATCCGCTTCATCAACATTACAGGCCGTGGATTTTATGAGACCCTCAACGAGAAAATCATAGGGAGACGATGAAATGAAAACAAAACGCCACTCCAAGATTCTGGAACTCATCTCCGAAAAAGACATCACCACGCAGGAAGAGCTTCTTTCATGGCTCAGGGAAAGCGGCTTTGAGATCACACAGGCAACCGTCTCCCGTGATATTAAGGAGCTTCGCCTCGTAAAGACGCTTTCTCCGAATGGGAAATACCGCTACACTGCCTCCGCAGGCGAAACCAATTCCGACATCGGCAGCAAATATGCGGTATTCAGCCAGTCGGCGAAATCCGTGGATTACGCGGGCAACATCATCGTGATCAAATGCTTCACCGGCATGGCAAACGCCGCCTGTGCCGTTTTGGACGCCATGAATCGTCAGGGCATCGTCGGGACGCTCGCCGGGGACGATACGATCTTTGCCTTGATGCGGGATGAAAAAGCGGCTCTCGTTCTGGTCGACGAAATCAGGCGTCTGATCGGCTGACGCTGAAAGAGGGATTATCTTGCTTTCACAGTTGCATATTCAAAATGTCGCGGTGATCGAGAACGTCTCGCTGGAACTCCGGCCCGGCTTCAATGTGCTCACCGGTGAAACGGGCGCCGGAAAATCCATCCTGATCGACTCGATTCATGCCGTGCTCGGCGGAAGAACCCGCCGGGACCTGATCCGCACCGGAACCGATAAGGCCTCCGTCAGCGCGGTCTTTTCCGGCCTTTCGGAAAAGGACGCCGAGGCGGTATGCGCGCTCGGCTACGAGCCGGATGAGAACGGCGAGCTTTTGGTCTCACGCGAGATCTTTGCGGACGGCCGCTCCGTCTGCAAAATCAATCTGAGCCCTGCGACCGCCGCGGTGCTCAAAGCGCTCTCCGCCGCGCTGATCGACATCCACGGTCAGCACGACAGCCAGATGCTCTCCGACCCGGAACTCCATATGCTTTATATCGATGCCTACGGCGGCACGGAGCCGCTCCTGAACGAATACCGGGAGGCTTATGAGGCGTTGAAAGCCGTTGAAAGAGAGATCAAAAAGCTCTCCGGTAGCGACGCAGACAAGGCCCAGCGCATCGACCTTCTGAGCTATCAGGTCAGGGAGATCGAAGGGGCCGCCGTCACGGAGGGGGAGGAGGAGGAACTCCTTGCCCAGAAAAGACGGATGGACAGTACGGAAAAACTCTCCGGATTGATTGCGGAGGCCGTCGATGCCTTTGACGGAAGCGACGACGCCGAGGGCTTGCTCGCGCGCATGGAGACCGTGATCGACGATTCGGCGCGGCTCTCCGAATATTTTTCGGATTTTTCCGGCGCTCAGGAGAAATTCCGCGGCATGTATTACGAATTCGAGGAGCTCGCAAACGAAATCCGTTCCTGCGCCGACGAACTGGAATTCGACCCGATGCTTCAAAACCGCATCGAAGAGCGGCTCGACGTCCTCTATCGCCTGAAACGCAAGTACGGCGGCACGGTGGAGGCCATGCTCGCCTACTATGAAAAGGCCAAACAGGAGCTGGATTCCATCGAATTTTCCGAGGAAAAACTTGCGGAACTTCATAAGCAGGAGAAAATCCTATCCGCAAAGGCCCATGAACTTGCCGCAAAACTCACCGATGCGAGAAAAAAGACCGCCGCCCGGTTTGAACAGAACGTCGCGGCGGAGCTCTCCTATCTCGACATGCCGAACGCCCGGTTCGAGGTCCGCTTTGAGACGTCGGAGCTCTCCCCGGATGGTCAGGACGTTTTGGAATTTTATATCTCCACCAACGCGGGCGAGCCGCTGAAACCGCTCGTCAAAATTGCCTCCGGCGGCGAACTCTCCCGGATCATGCTGAGCATCAAGAACGTGCTCGCGGAAAACGATCGTATCGACACGCTGATCTTCGACGAGGTCGACACCGGCATCTCCGGCTCGGCGGCGGAAAAGGTCGGGCGCAAGCTCAAACAGGTCTCCAAGGGCCGCCAGATTGTCTGCGTCACTCATCTCGCGCAGGTTGCCGCCTATGCGGACAACCATCTCTACATCTCCAAATTCATCGAAAACGGGCGTACATATACGAATGTGGAGGAACTCGACCGCCCCGGCCGGATCGAGGCGCTTGCCAAGATTATGGGCGGCGCGAACGTCACCGATTCCATCCGGAAAAGCGCGGAGGAATTGCTGCGCCTCTCGGGAAACTGAAGATGAGGAAACCCGTGTGTATCTTCCAAACGGGAGGGGGTCCGTTCAGGTCCGGTATGCCGTTTCTTACGGGCGACGAGGTTGACAAATCCGTAGAAATACGATATAATCCATCGCATATGAAAAAAGCGGGGAAGGGAACAAGTAGCGGCTCTACCTACGGCAAAGAGAGCTTCCGGCCGGTGTAAGGAAGCGCGTGCAGGGCGGCGAATACGATCCCGGAGCTGCGGGGAGGAACCGAAAGGGAGACCCCGTCCGGTGCGCCGGTTACCGCGCGGAGTTGCCTGCAACTCACCGAGGCCGCAGCGCGTGAGCATTGCGGCGAACAGAGGTGGTATCGCGATGCATTCGCCCTCTGCCGTTTTTCGAGCGGCGGAGGGCATTTTTATGTAAAGACTCCTCAGGGAAAACCGGTGAGCCTATTACGGAAGCGCCGGTTACCGACAGAATCTCCGAACGGCGCGGCGCCGGAAACGAGAGGCAGCTATGTGTGTCAAAATTCGGGCTCTTTTTTGCGCGGCCATTTTTCTGCCGATCATCAGGAGCGTTTTTATAAAGACGCCGGTCGGCATGATCCATGAAATTCGAAAATTTCGTTCAAAGGAGCGTTATCATGAACATTTACGAGGATCTGGAGCGCAGGGATCTGATCGCTCAGCTCACCAACGAGGAGGACATCCGGAAGAAGCTCGACGACGGGAAAGTCACGTTTTATATCGGCTTCGATGCCACAGCCGACAGCCTGCACGTCGGGCATTTGCTCCAGTTGCTGATCATCCGGCGGATGATCGCTGCCGGACATACGCCGATTCTGCTGCTCGGCACCGGCACCACGCTCGTCGGCGATCCGACCGGGAAAACCGACATGCGCAAGATGCTTTCTCCCGAGGAGATCGACTTTAACGCCGACCGCTTCCTCGATCAAATGCGGCAGATCGTCGACATCGACAAATGTATCGTCGCGCGCAACGGCGATTGGCTCAAAAAGCTCGGCTATATCGAATTTCTGCGCGATTACGGCGCCTATTTTTCCGTCAACCGGATGCTGACCGCGGAGTGTGTCCGCTCCCGTCTTGAGCGCGGTTGCACCTTCCTCGAATTCAACTACATGATCATGCAGAGTTACGATTTTCTGGAGCTCAACCGCAGATACGGCTGCCTCATGGAACTTGGCGGAGACGACCAATGGTCCAACATTCTCGGCGGCGTCGAGCTCGTGCGCAGGGCGGAAGACAAGGAGGTCTACGGCATGACCTTCCAGCTCCTCACCACCAAAGAGGGCAAAAAGATGGGCAAAACCGAGGGCGGCGCCGTCTGGCTCAGTCCGAAGAAGACGTCTCCTTTTGATTTCTTCCAGTATTGGAGAAACGTCGACGATGCGGACGTCATCAAATGCCTCAAATTCCTGACTTTTATCCCCGTTGAGGAGATTGAGGAGATGGAGCGCACGATGACCGGCAGCGATCTCAATAAGGCAAAGGAGACGCTCGCCTATGAGGTCACGAAGATCGTCCACGGGGAAGAGGAAGCCACCAAGGCGCTCGAGGCCGCGCGTGCGCTCTTTTCCGAAAACGCCTCCTCCGAGCATATGCCGACCACTCCGCTTTCGGACGCCGATTTCACCGACGAAAAAATTCTCGTCACCGACGCGCTCATCAAGACCGGACTGACCAAGTCCCGCGGCGAGGGTAAACGCCTGATCGCGGACGGCGGTATCTGCATCAATGAGGAGAAAATCACGGATGCTTCCGCCGTGATCGAAAAAACGGCGTTTGAAAACGAAGTCATTCTCAAAAAAGGCAAAAAGATCTTCTATAAACTCATTTTGCAGAATAACTTTTCCATCACCAAAAAATCTTTTGAAGAGTTTTTAAACAATTAGCTCGGAACAACAACTCCCCAAAATGAAAACAAAAATTAGATATAAAAACATCCGCATCGGTGGAATTAACTCCAATCACCGGTGCGGATGTTTTTATAATTGGGGGGGCCGGAGCCGGAGGATTCTGTGTGGGAAAGCAGGCTCTCCAACGGGCAAAGAATTCCGTTCCGATATTAAAAATTGCCCGCCGGCTGGGGCGGGCAATTCCGATGCTTTCGGCAGGCTTCGCAAAGTAAGGCGGGGCCTGTTTTTATTTTGTCGTTTCGATGGTGACGGTGGAGAGCATCGTGTTCAGTCTGTCGGACCATTCGGTGTTTCCCTCAGCGAAACTGTATTCAAACAGCAGCCGCGTTGTTCCCGTGTCATAGATAAAGAACCGGTATTCCGAACCGTCTTTCGCATAGCTGACGGTAAGAACCTGATAGGCTCCGGCTCCCATATAGGAAGTGCTCTGGTTCGCATCATCCACGCCGCTTTGCAGGACAAGACCGGACTGAAGCTCCTCCGCGGAGGAATCCGGGTAACCCTGCACGGCAAAATATGTTCCATTCAGCGGCTCATTGTTTTCAATCGCCTGAAAACGATCGTTCTCCACGCTGAAGCTGGAGGGATCATATACAAGGGAATATCCCAGTTCGCTCCGATAACTTTCCTCGGAATCCTCCGGAAGATCCATGCCGGCTCCGGTGTAGATCGCTCCAAAAAGGGTCTTTGCGGCGTCTTCCTGCCAAGGATAATATTCCGAGGTGATTCCGGCGTCTTCCATCAGGCTGGCCGCGTTTTCGCTGCCGAGCTCTTTTGCGGCATAATAAATGTCGCTGATCTGCTGGGCAAACAACGTTTTGTTTTCTTCCGTTAAACTGCCGAACCATTCCTCTACCTCGGCGGCGATGGCGTTCGGCTCCGGCTGGTTCTTTGCGTACCAGTCAAGAAACGCGGCGGCTTTGATTGCGGCGGAGAGGGAAGACCCGGCGGTACCGGGCCAGTAATTCACGGAGATGTCGTTCAGGATCGCGGTCATCGCGGGAAACGGATCCACCGCAGCGGATACCGCCTCCGAAGTTTCAGAAACGGATTCCGGCTCAACCGTAATTTCCGTTTCGGAAGTTTCCTGCTCCGGCACGGATTGTGTCCCGGAATCCGAGCATCCGGCGAACACCACCAAAACCATCATACCGGAGAGGATCATACTAAGAACTCTTTTCATTCCACAATCCTCTTTTCTATGTCTTTTTTTATGTCGTTTTTTATTGTCTTTATTCGGTCACTTCAGAAGTTGCGGAGGTAACCGCATCCGTTGCGGCAGATTCCTCCGAAGTTTCGGTCTCAGAGGTTTCCTCAGTCGGGGTCTCGGTGGATTCCGGCTCGGTTACGGCCTCGGATTCCGGGGTTTCCGTAGATTCCGGTTCAGTTGCAACTTCAGATTCAGAGGTTTCCGACTCGGAGGTCGGCGGGGTTTCGGAGTCCTTGCACCCGGTAAACAGCATCAGAAGCAGCATACCGATCAGAACCACGCTAATCATCTTTTTCATTCAAAAAATCCTCTTTTCTGCGCTCTTGCGCGGTTCCTATTATAGTCTACACGTCTTGGAAGTCAAGTGATAATTCTTTAATAAAAAATGTCGTTTTTATGAAGAATATGCGAAAGTTGTTTGTGAAGTAAATTAGCTTTACTGTTATGAGATGAGCATATACTTCCGAAGAATCTCTTCCAAATGCTCGGCTTTTCGGGCTTCCATCCGGCACAGAGGAGCCCGGCATGCTCCGACATTGAAGCCGGTCATCCGCATCGCTTCCTTGACCGGAATCGGGTTCACATCGCTGAAAAGCGCGTCGATCAGCGGCATCAGGAGGATCTGTTTTCTTGCGGCTTTGGCTGTTTCCCCTGAGAAATAGTCCTCGCACATCCGGTGCACTTCCTCCGGCACGACATTGCTGAGCACGGAGATGATTCCTTTTCCGCCCAGAGAAAGGATCGGCACGATGTATTCGTCGCCGCCGGAATAGACTTCGAGCGCGTCGCCGCAGAGATCCCGGATGCGGGCCACCTGCGCGATATTTCCCGAGGCCTCTTTGACCGCATAGATATACTCGTTTTCCGCAAGGACGGCGCAGGTCTCCGGCGCGATGTTCATGCCCGTGCGGGAAGGAACATTGTAGAGGATCATCGGCAGGCAGGCATGGTTTGCAATGCGGTTATAGTGCTCCACGAGGCCCTGCTGGGACGTTTTGTTGTAGTAGGGGGTCACGACAAGGATGGCGTCGGCTCCGGCATTCCGGGCGCTCATGGCGAGTCTCACCGCATGCGCCGTATCGTTGCTGCCGGCGCCGGCGATCAGCGGCACCCGGCCCGCGATGGTCTCCTTGGCCACAAGCGTGATTTTATATTGCTCATCGTCGGAGAGCGTCGCGCATTCTCCGGTTGTTCCGTTCACGACGATCGCATCGACGCCGGCGGCAATCTGATTTTCAATCAGCTCCTGTAAGCGCGGATAATCGACAGATAGGTCGTCTTTCATCGGCGTCACAAGAGCGGTTCCACATCCCGTAAAAATCGTTTGTTTCATATAAAAATACCTCCGCAGTCAGAATCATAAATTCCTATGCTGCGGAGGCTGCAATTATTCGGTTTGGAGTTCTTTGCGCTCAACGGTCGAAATAACCTTCGGCCGCCAGCAGTTCGGCCAATAAAACGCCGCCGCCCGCCGCGCCGCGCAGGGTATTGTGTGCGAGGCAGACAAATTTATAATCGTACTGGCTGTCCTCGCGGAGACGGCCGATCGTCACGCCCATGCCGTTTTCATAATCGCGGTCAAGCTTTGCCTGCGGGCGGTCCGGCTCCTCAAAATATTTGAGGAACGGATTCGGCGCGCTCGGAAGACCAAGTTCCTGCGGCTTTGCGGAAAAAGAGGCCCATTTTTCCTTGATCTGCTCAATCGTGGGCTTATGCTCAAAGGAGACGAACACCGCCGCCATGTGACCGTCGCTGACCGGAACGCGGAGGCACTGGGTCGTGATGGAAGGGGAGGAGGCTGGAATAATTTCGTTTCCCTCGATCGTTCCCCAGACCTTCATCGGCTCCTTTTCGCTTTTTTCTTCCTCGCCGCCGATATAAGGAATCAGGTTGTCGACCATCTCCGGCCAGCGCTCGAAGGTCTTTCCCGCGCCGGAGATCGCCTGATAGGTGCAGGCAAGGACTTTGGTGATACCGAATTCGCGCAGCGGATGGAGCGCCGGAACGTAGCACTGGATCGAGCAGTTGGATTTGACTGCGATAAAGCCGCGCTTGGTGCCGAGACGTTCCCTCTGGGCGCGGATGATTGCCGTGTGTTCGGGGTTGAGCTCCGGGATGATCATCGGCACATCCGGCACCATGCGGTTGGCGCTGTTGTTGGAGAGGACCGGACATTCCAGCTTCGCGTAACGCTCCTCCAAAGCCTTCGTCTCCTCTTTTTTAAGAGCGATCGCGCAGAAAACAAAGTCGACCATGGAGGCAATCTCCTCCGCATCGGCCTCGGCATCGTAGATCACCATATTTTTGACGGAGTCCGGCATCGGGGAAGTCATCGCCCATCTCCATCCCGCGGCCTCCTCATAGGTCTGGCCCTTGGAACGGGCGGAAGCGGCAAGAACTTTGATATGGAACCACGGATGTTCCGCCAATAAGGTGATAAACCTCTGGCCGACCATGCCGGTTGCCCCCAAAATGCCGACATTATACTCTTTCATGTGACATCCCTCCTCAAAAATCGGTTGAAATCAAAATATATATGCAATATAATATATTGGTTATCCCCGAAAGTCAATTGTTATGGAAAGTGTTTTGGAAAAAATGAAAACAAGCGAATTTTATTTCGACCTGCCCGAAGAACTGATTGCCCAGCACCCGGCCGATCCCAGAGATTCCTGCCGGATGCTCTGTCTTGATCGGAAAACCGGGGCCATCCAACATAAGCATTTTTACGACCTCCCGGATTTCCTCGAACCGGGCGACCTACTGGTGCTCAACGATTCCCGCGTCCTGCCGGCGAGGCTGATCGGGCAGCGGGAGGATACCGGCTCTCCGATCGAGTTTCTGCTCCTGAACCAGCATGAGCTGGATGTCTGGGAGACGCTCGTCCGCCCCGGGAAACATGCCAAGATCGGAAAGCGGTTTGTCTTCGGCTGCGGCCTGCTCCGCGCCGAAGTGACCGACATCATCGAGGACGGCAACCGGATCGTCAAATTCGAGCACGAGGGCAGCATCTATAATGTGCTCGACCAGATCGGCCGGATGCCGCTGCCGCCGTATATCACCGAGGAACTCCGGAACAACGAGGACTATCAAAACGTCTACTCCGAGCCGGTGGGTTCCGCCGCCGCGCCGACCGCCGGCCTCCATTTTACAAACGAGCTGCTCAATAAGATCCGCGACAAGGGCGTCGGTACGGCGTTTGTGACGCTGCATGTCGGGCTCGGAACGTTCCGCCCGGTCAAGGCGGAGAACATTGAGAACCACATCATGCACTCGGAACATTATATGCTATCGCAGGAGACCGCCGACAGAATCAACGAGACGAAGGCCGCCGGCCACCGTGTGATCGCGGTCGGCACCACTTCCTGCCGGACGCTCGAATCCGTCGCCGCAAAGTGCGGTAAAATTCAGGCCGACGACGACACCACCAGTATCTTTATCTATCCTGGGTTTAAATATAAGGTGCTCGACGGGCTGATCACCAATTTCCATCTGCCGGAGAGCACGCTGATTATGTTGGTATCGGCCTTTGCCGGCTATGAAAACGTCATGCACGCCTATGAGGTCGCCGTGGAGGAAAAATACCGCTTTTTCTCATTCGGCGACAGCATGTTTATCGTATAAGGAGAAAGTATGTTTACAGTATTGACAACCGAGGGTCGGGCAAGAAGGGGCACGCTGGAGACCGTCCACGGCACCGTGCAGACGCCCGCTTTTATGAATGTCGCGACCTGCGGCGCGATCAAGGGCGGCATCGACTCATTTGATCTCAAAGACCTGCACTGTCAGGTGGCGCTCTGCAACACCTATCATCTTTCGCTCCGTCCGGGCGACGAAGTGATCCGCGACCTCGGCGGCCTGCACCGCTTTATGAACTGGGACCGCCCGATCCTGACCGACAGCGGCGGCTTTCAGGTATTTTCTCTTGCAAAGCTGCGCAAAATCAAAGAGGAGGGCGTCTATTTCCATTCCCATCTGGACGGTCACGCGCTCTTCATGGGCCCGGAGGAGAGCATCCGCATCCAGTCGAACCTTGCCTCCACGATCGCCATGGCCTTTGACGAATGCGTCGAAAATCCCGCTCCGAAATCCTATGCGGCCCAGTCCTGCAAGCGAACTGTGCGCTGGCTCTACCGCTGCCGGGACGAGATGGAGCGCCTCAACGCACTGGATACGACGATCAATCCGAACCAGATGCTCTTCGGCATCAACCAAGGGTGTACGTTCTCCGATCTGCGTATCGAAAATATGCAGGAGATCGCGGAACTTGATCTCGACGGATATGCCATCGGCGGCCTCGCGGTGGGGGAGCCCGCTTCGGAGATGTACCGGATCATCGGCGACGTCGAGCCCTACATGCCGGCGGACAAGCCCCGCTACCTGATGGGCGTCGGCACGCCGGTCAACATCATCGAAGCCGTCCATCTCGGCGTCGATCTCTTCGACTGCGTGATGCCGAGCCGCAACGCCCGCCACGGCACGCTTTTCACATGGGAGGGCATCCGGAACCTCAACAATGAGCGCTATATCCGCGACGACGGCCCGATCGACCCGGAATGCCAATGCCCGACCTGCCGCCTCCACAGCCGCGCCTATATCCGGCATCTGCTGCGTTCCGAGGAGCTGCTCGCGCACAGGCTCACGGTCCAGCACAACTTGTTTTTCTATAACACGCTGATGGAACGCATCCGCGAGGCCATCGAAGCCGGAACCTTTGAAGAATTCCGCGCGAAATATGTGCCGATTCTTGGGAGAAGAATCTGATTTTTTCTTGCAAGGATGCAATATTTATACTATAATGAAACACATAGCCCGGAAAGGGCTAAAACGGAGGTGCAAATTAACCGATGCTCAATTATTTACCTTTTGTCGTCGCGCTTGCCGAAGATACGGAAGCGGAAACTGCTTCCGGAGGCACTCTCGGCGAGAGTCTGATCAGCTTTTTGCCGATCGTCGCCGTATTGATCGTTTTTTATTTCGTCCTGATCCGTCCGCAGCAAAAGCAGCAGAAAAAAGCGGAAAAGATGCGCGATTCGCTGGAGATCGGCGATGAGATCATCACGGCCGGCGGCGTGATCGGCAGAGTGATTTCCATTAAAGAGGACAACATCATCATCGAGACCGGCGGCGACCGCAGTAAACTGAGGATTGCCAAATGGGCCATCCAGCAGAATAACACCGTTCACGAGGAACAGAGCAAATAATTCAATTCATAAACCGGCTCCTGAAAGCATACAGTAAATCAGGCTGCTTTCGGGAGGGATCGACTTGCGTATAAAAGACAACGGGATTTCCGGGGCGTTTTTGTCCTCTTTATTCGGCGCAGGGCTGGGGATTCTGATTGCCGCCGCGCTGATGGCGCTGATGTCGTTCGCGTTGGCAAAGATCGATCTGCCCGCCGCGGCCGTCTTTCCGATGGCCATGGTCGCAATCGGCGCCGGGAGCTTTGCCGGTGGATTTCTTGCCGCACAAATTAACGGCAGCAACGGTCTTTTATGCGGCGCCGTGGCCGGCGTACTGATGTTTCTGGTAATCTGGGCGGCCGGCGGAATTTTTGGAATCGGAGATTTCAGCTTTCAGGCTTTCGTCCGGCTCGCGCTGACCGAATGCGCCGCCCTGATCGGCGGAATCATCGGAGTCAACCGCATCCGGTAAATCTTCTGTTGTCAAGACGCGGCATATATGATATAATTTCTGCGTTATAAAAAAACATAGGAGGATGTCAATCATGGAACATATTAAAACCATCAACAAAGCCAATCTGAAAGAATCCTGCGCGAAGGGCGGCTGCGGCGAATGCCAAGCCTCCTGCCAGTCTGCCTGCAAAACTTCCTGCACGGTTGCCAACCAGGAATGTGAGAACCAGTCCAGAGTCCAGTCCAAATAATTTCGGAAATCGACGTGAATTCGGGCACGCGGAAAGCGCGCCCGTTTTTCTTGAAAAAGGATCAAAAAATCATGGTACATACATTTTTTCTAAACGGATATTATCTCGCGCTTGACGTCAACTCCGGGGCCGTTCATATGCTCGACGAGGAGACTTACGATATTTTAAACGCGCTGTTGCCCGGACCGATCCCGGCAGAGTGCGGGGAAAACGTCGTCGCGGCGCTCTCCGGGAAATATCCGGAGGAGGATATCCACGAAATCTACGGCGAGCTGTATCAACTTCAGCAGAACGGACAGCTCTTCAGCGAGGACGACTACGAGCGCTTTACGGAACTGATGAAGGGCGCGCCGATCAAATCCATGTGCCTGCATATCTCCCATGACTGTAACCTTCGCTGTAAATATTGTTTCGCCTCCACCGGAGATTTTGGTACGGGCCGCATGCTCATGCCGGTTGAGACCGGAAAGAAGGCCATCGACTTTCTGTTGACGCACTCCGGAAACCGCCACAATCTTGAGCTCGACTTCTTCGGCGGAGAGCCTCTGATGAACTGGGGCGCCGTGGAGGAAATCGTAAAATACGCCCGCTCCAAAGAGGCGGAATATCATAAGCTCTTCCGTTTCACGGTCACGACGAACGGCGTTTTGCTTAACGACGAGAACATCGCTTTCATTAATAAAGAGATGAAAAACGTCGTGCTTTCGCTCGACGGCCGCAAAAAGGTCAACGACAATCTGCGCGTGACCATAAACGGCGGCGGCAGTTACGACATCATCGTGCCGAAATTTCAAAAACTGGTGGAACAGCGCCGCAACGGCCCGTTTACGGAATACTACGCCCGCGGCACCTTTACAAAATATAACCTCGATTTTACGGAGGACATCTATCATATCGACGCGCTCGGCTTCGATCAGCTGAGCGTTGAGCCGGTCATCGCCGATCCCTCCGAGCCCTATGCGCTGACGGAGGAGGATCTTCCGGTGATCTTTGAGCAATATGAGAAGCTCGCCAAAGAGATGGTCCGTCGGAAAAAAGAGGGGAATTGCTTCAATTTCTTCCATTTCATGATCGATCTCGATCAGGGGCCATGCGCAATCAAACGGCTTCGCGGCTGCGGCTGCGGCAACGAGTATGTTGCGGTCACGCCCGACGGCGACATCTATCCCTGCCATCAGTTTGTCGGCAAGGAGGAGTGGAAGATGGGCAACCTCGACACCGGCGAGCTCAACGCCGAAATCAAGGATAAATTCGCCTGCTCCAATGTCTATACAAAGCAGGGATGCCGGGACTGCTGGGCAAAATTCTACTGCTCCGGCGGCTGCAACGCCAACAACTACGAGCAGAACGGCGACATCAACATCCCGACGAAGCTCTCCTGCGAAATTGAACGCAAGCGCGTGGAATGCGCCATCATGATTAAGGCCGCAACGGCGGAGAACGCATAAAATACCGAAAAGCCCCATGCTGCCATAAGGCGGGAAGCGGGGGCTTTCTTTTTTCCTTTGAACATTTTTGCGGCTTGGCGGACCGGGAAAAATTCATCTTTACGCCATATCCTCAATTATAAGTATCATGGCCGTATGGAATTCTCCGCTCCCGACCGGCAGCGTGACTGCCCGTCGACCGTATTGCGGATGTTTTTGACCAGATTGGAAAGGAGAATGGGAATGAAAGTCTTGCTTGTAAACGGCAGCCCGCATGAAAAGGGATGCACCTTTACAGCTCTTTGCGAGATCGCCGAAACCTTGAAAACAGAGGGAATTCAGGCGGAAATATTTCAGATCGGCGCAAAACCGATCTCCGGATGTCTTGGCTGCAAGGGCTGTGTGGAGGCCGGACGCTGTATCATTAAAAATGACCCGGTCAACGAATTTCTAGATCTTGCGCAGACGGCGGACGGCTTCGTGTTCGGCTCTCCGGTACATTATGCCGCCGCTTCCGGGGCGCTGACCTCATTTCTGGACCGCGTCTTCTATGCGGCGCCTGCCGGGACTTTCCGCCTTAAACCGGGTGCCGCAATCTGCAGCGCACGGCGCGCCGGTACGACGACGGCCCTTGATCAGATCAACAAATACTTTACGATCGCCGAGATGCCGGTCGTCTCCTCCCAATACTGGAACATGGTGCATGGAAACACACCGGAGCAGGTAAAAGAGGATCTCGAAGGTCTTCAAACGATGCGGGTGCTGGCAAGAAACCTCGCATGGCTTTTGAAATGCAAGGAAGCCGGGGAAAAGGCCGGCGTCGCATTTCCCGAGCAGGAACCCCGCCTCCGTACGAATTTTATCCGCTGACAAAAGCCTCCGCTTCCAAAAAGGAAAAAGCGGGGGCTCTTTTTATGGAAAACTCCGCAAAAACGCCCGCGTCCGTGGCTGAACTCGTAAGAGATACCCTCGCCGGGGTTAAGGGCCCTTCTATGATCTCCGGCGCGGCTTTCCGTTTTTTGCATGGTCAAATTCACCGTCCTTTTCCTCCGGGAGATCCTCTGGTCATGGCGGGTAATTCACACGGTCTGATCCGTCGTCTGTGCCGGCGGGCGATTTTATGTCCTTATCGGAGGCTGCTGCGGGCTGCCGGAGAAAAAGCTCGCGTTCTGCGCGGACAAGAGCGGATCCCTGCGCGACGACGAAAATTCGTTGGGCTTTTTGCGCAGCCGCGGCATTAATTTGAAATCCATATGCGGCGGCGCTTCAAAGGACATCGGCGGAATTTTGCCGCGGAGCCCTTCCTCAAAAGATCCGACTGCCTCTTCGGAAAAGCATCGCAAGGCCAACCCCCTTCGGAATCCATCGGGCGGACAATCCGATCGAGATTGTCGAAGGAGTCGGGGATATGCTATAATACTCCCATAGCTCGAAGACCGAAAACCTGCCGCCGTAAGGCAACAGGGCAACTCATGCGTTCGCGCGAACCGTCCTGTTTTTTCCGGCATGGCGGAAGAGCGCGAAAACCATCTTCCGGTCCAATCCGTACCTTAAAGGAATCTTAAAGGTTCCGCCGCTGTTTTCTTAAACCTTTTTCCGATAAAATGATCTTCGGAGGCGAGGAAATGTACAACATCTTAGTTTGCGACGACGAAACAGATATCCGGAAAGCTCTGAAAATTTATCTGTCCAGCGAGGGCTGGAACGTGTTCGAAGCGGAAAACGGGCGTGAGATGCTCGAAGTGATCGACAGGGAGGACGTCCAGCTCGTCTTGATGGACATCATGATGCCGCAGCTCGACGGCATGTCGGCCACGACGAAACTGCGGGAAACCAGTAACGTGCCGGTTATCCTGCTGACGGCAAAAAGCGAGGACAACGACAAGATTCTCGGGCTGACCGTGGGTGCCGACGACTACATCACGAAGCCCTTCAATCCGCTGGAGGTCATCGCGCGCGTAAAGGCGCAGCTTCGCCGGTACGCCTATCTCGGCGGCATGGAGAAGAAACCGAAGGCCCTCTGCGCCGGCGGCATCGAGCTCGACGACGAGGGCAAATCCGTCACGCTGGACGGAGAGGCGGTCTCCCTGACGCCGACGGAATACGATATTCTGAAGCTGCTGCTCGAAAATCCGGGCAAGGTCTATTCTTCCAAGGAAATTTACAGCCTGATCTGGAAGGATACGCCGCTCGGCGCCGACAGCACGATCCCCGTACATATCCGCCACCTCCGCGAAAAACTGGAAATCGACCCGGCCAATCCGCGGTATCTCAAAGTGGTCTGGGGCAAGGGCTATAAACTGGAGGCGGGAAAATGAAAAAACTGACGGGAAAACTCTGGGCAAAAACGATCGCTTTTCTTCTGTTTTGTCTGCTGGTACCGGCCGCCGTGGGCAGCGGTCTGGGCCTGTATTATGGCTACGAGGAGAGCTGGTACTCTGGAAAGGAAATCTCCTTCACAGATAGTCGATGGTGCCGTTCCTGTGCCTATGACAATCTCAATCGGATTGCCAACATGATTGATTCCGAAGGGGTTGACGATGCGATCGCTTTTTTGGAGGAACAGCCGGATCTTCTGGCGGAGGGCTTTTCCTATGTGATTCGTACGGAGGACGGAGAATCGCTCGTCGATACAACGACGGATCAGGCCGCGTATATCACCACCACGACCATGGAGTATTTTCCTGACGAAGAGGACGGCGAGTTCGGCGACACGGAGAACGGAATCCTTTATACCATCGACGGGTATGTCACGCTGCCGGTCGGGAGCGGAGAATTCTATACGGCCGCTATGGTTTATAATTGGGTCTATGGATTAAAAGACGAATTTCTTCCGGTCTGCATCGGCTCTGCGCTGTTTCTTGTGATTCTGTTTCTCTTTTTGATGGCGGCCGCCGGGCATAAAGACGGGGAGGACGGCATCGTGCTCCGCGGTCACAACAAAATCCCATTGGATCTCTATGCCGGACTATGCTTCTTTTTTGGAGCCGGCGTCTGCTGGACGGTCGATGATCTCCTTTGGAGCTACAGCACCCGAATCCTGTTTGAATGTATCGGCGCTGCGGTCGCGCTGGTCGGCTGGTCGGTCATCGGCCTTGCCTTCTGCATCACCGTTGCGGCGCGGCTCAAGGCGGGCAAGTGGTGGCGGAACACGATCATTTATTACGTGCTCAAGTTCTTTTTCCGCACCGTTTCCGGATTTTTTGGGGCGCTTCCTTTGGTCTGGAAAACGGCGGCGGCCGCTGCGGTGTTTTTGATTTTCAGCGCGATTTTTGCGGGAGCGGCCTTCAGTTCCGGGTCTTTCTTCTTTCTTTTCCTGCTTTTCATGATCGATTTCGCTGCGTTCTGCGCCCTGATCGGGATTGCGCTGCAGCTTCGCCTTCTTCAAAAGGTCGGAACCGCGCTGGCGGACGGCAATCTGGAGTACAAGGTGGATACGACAAAACTCTGGCTGGATTTTAAGAAGCATGGCCTGAACCTCAACAGCATCGGCATCGGCATGTCCAAGGCGGTTGACGAGCGGCTCCGCAGCGAGCGTTTCAAGACCGAGCTGATCACCAACGTCAGCCATGATCTCAAAACGCCGCTGACCTCCATCGTCTCCTACATCGATCTTTTGAAAAAAGAAGACATTCAAAACGAGAACGCTCTGGAATATATCGACGTGCTCGACCGCCAGAGCGCAAAACTCAAAAAGCTGACGGAGGATCTGGTGGAAGCCTCCAAAGCTTCCTCCGGCGCGATCGCCGTCAACAAGGAAAGTCTCGACCTTGCGGAACTGGTCGGCCAATCCGTCGGAGAATATGCGGAAAAATTTGCATCCGCAAATCTTGAGCCGGTTGTCGCTTTGCCGGAAAAGGAGGCGACCGTGTCCGCGGACGGACGGCTGCTCTGGCGCGTGCTCGACAATCTGCTCCAGAATACCGTCAAATACGCGCTCCCCGGGACGCGGATCTATGTGGACCTCAAAAGATCCTATGGGAAAGCCATTCTGACGCTGAAAAACATCTCCCGGGAACCGCTCAACATCCCGGCGGACGAGCTGATGGAGCGCTTCATCCGCGGCGATTCCTCCCGCAGCACGGAGGGAAGCGGTCTCGGGCTCTCCATCGCCAACTCCCTGACCGAGCAGATGGGCGGTACGCTGAATCTCTATCTGGACGGCGATCTTTTTAAAGTCGTTCTGATCTTCAGCCTCGAGCAGGGATAAACTCCTAAGGAAAATCAAGGCCTCGGTTCTATGCCGGGGCCTTGATTCATATAGTGAGATGAAAAAGCCTGTCCCAGAGAACGGAGATGGAAAAGATGAGCAGGAAAATCAAGCGGAATATTCGGGGCAACGGTCTGTTTTTCATTCTGACGCTGGTCTATATTTCCGGGAGTGCGGCCGGAATTTACTGCATTTCCTATCTTCCGGAGACGATGCTCACGGAGATCGGCAACCTTGCGGAAAAGGTGTTTACCGTGGAGAGCGGCTCCTTTTTTCCGATGTTTTTATCCGAATTCTGCTCCGAGCTTGTGTTTCTCACCGTCGTCATGTTCTCCGGGTTCTGCGCGTTCGGGCAGACCGTCACCGTATTCGCCGTGGCGCTCAAGGCCGCCGCAAACGGTCTGATCTGTGGGATTTTCTTTCTCAGGAGCGGCTCCGTACAACTTCTGGAGGCGCTGGAACTCCTGTTCGCCGACGGATTTCTGTTTGCGTTCTTGTTTTTGACCGCCTCCGAGGCCTCCGTCCGGCTTTCGGACAATCTGTTTCGACAAGTTTTCGGAAGGGGAGAGACCGTCGTCGTTTCTCCGGATTCCGGGGCTATATCCATCGAAAAATCTCATGAACAAGCCATCGATTATGCAATCGACTATATTGTAAAGTATTTTATCTTTGCATCGTTTTGCGCGCTGATTTCGGCGCTTTCCGCGTTTTTCAAACTGTTATTTTTATAAAATTGCGTAGTCTCATGGATTTTCCGTCCGATATGACGAATTCACCCTCGCCGTCAATCCCACGCTTTCCGCGGCATGGTGTCGTACCCATAAAACCGAGTTCGGTAGCAGATTCGATCCGGAGAACGGCGATCTGTCGTTTGAAATGGTCAAGGCCGTCACCCGCTTCGACGCGATAGAATTTTTAAACGAGTTTCAGCGGAATCACGACAATCAAGCCAAGGCGCGTTCCAGAAAGGTCTCCGCGCTGCGTTCTTTTTATAAATACCTGAACGTTTCCGCCGAAAAAATTGTGGAGGATCCGATTGTCTTACTTAAGGCCTGTCTCTTTGAGCAGCATCTCGCAGATATAAAAATGTTCTGTGTTCTGGATAAAAAATGTTATTAAAAAGAGGGGAGAGCCCCCTCTTTTTATTTTCATGTTTTTTGCGATGATTCCGGCGAAAAAATATCCCAAATCACTTATTTGATTGTCAAAGACGCATGGAAGCACGGCCGTGCTCAAATATATGAAATAAAAACGAATGTATCGTACTTCCGGAAAAAATACGGTTAATGAAAATTCGGTTTTAGTCCGTGGATTCCTCTTCCGTATTTTCTGTATTTTCCGAATTTCCGGAATCCTCCGGCGAAGGCTTTTCCTCGATTTCCGGATTTTTCTCCGGCGTCTTTTCCGGCTTCACGTTCCGGAGCGGCGATTTTGTGACCGCTTCCTCGATCTGGCGGTTGCTGACGTGCGTATAGATTTCCGTCGTCGAAAGACTGACGTGACCGAGCATCTCCTGAAGCACGCGGATGTCCACGCCGGCATCCTGATAGAGCAGCGTCGCCGCCGTATGCCGCAGCTTATGCGGCGAATAGCCCATTCCATCGAGCCCAGCCTCTTTGAGGCAGTTATTTACGATCTGCTCGACTCTGCGCGCGCCGATCCGCTTGCCGCTGCGGTTTAGAAAAAGCGCATTCTTATCCGCTCTTTTGACCTTGGCGCCGCTGTTCAGCACGCCGAGATAATTATCGATGGCCGCAAGGCAGGCCTCGTTGAGATAGACGATCCGTTCCTTGTTGCCCTTGCCGAGCAGCTTCAGGCGGTTCTCACGGATGTCGCTCAGATTGATGCCTACCAGCTCCGAAAGCCGCATGCCGCAGTTCAAAAACAACGTAATCATGCAATAATCCCGCTCCGTAAAATCCGTCTGAATGTGCGTCAGAAGCTCCAGCGCCTGTTCAAGCGTCAGATATTTCGGCAGCGACTTTTTGAGCGACGGCGTCTCGAGATTTCGCATCGGATCCTCTGCAATCTTTCCGGTGGAAACGCTTAAATATTTATAAAAAGAACGCAGCGCGGAGACCTTTCTGGAACGCGCCTTGGCCTGATTGTCGTGATTCCGCTGGAACTCGCTCAAAAATTCCATCGCATCGAAGCGGGTGACAGCCTTGACCATTTCAAACGGCAGATCGCCGATTTTGATTTCCGCATAGGAATCTTCGGAGGAAGCAAGTCCATGTTTGATTTTCAAAAAGCGGAAGAAAGAACGCAGGTCTATGTAATATCCGTCGACGGTGCGCGGAGAACGGCCTTTGATCGTCTCCATATAAAAGAGGAACTCCCGCAGATAATCCGGGCAGTCATCCAGGTTTTTCTTGTTCAAACGGTATTTCGCCTCCCCTTAATTTCGCTAAATTTCTATTTAGCGAAATTTATGCACTATGGAAATAGTAGCACGACCTTTCTCCTCTGTCAAGCCACAGCCGAAAAAATCACACGCAGGAGCTCTTTTCGCCGAGCGGCAGAATTCCGCCGATGTCCTTCGGCACGCCGCCGCACACGGATTCCAGATAAATCCCGCGGTTGCGCAAAAAGCTTAACAGATTTTCGCCGTCGCGCAACGATCCGATCCTGCCCGCACAGAACGCGAGCTTTTCTTCCAGCAGCCCGCAGCAACCTCCGATAAAGCCGTGATCGAATCCTTCAAGAACAATATCCTCCGGGTGCCGGATCCGCAAAACCTCGACCCCTCCCCTTTCGGCCGCCGCCGCAATCCCCGGATCCCCCGTGACAATCGCATCCTCCGCCGCAATAAAGACCGAGCATTTCGCGTATCCCTGCCGCACTTTAATTTCCATAATATTCCTTTTTTCGACAAATTCCGCGATTGTCGCATCGGTCGTCTGCGGATTATAAATGATTTTCCCGCCGAAGACAGCCGCATTGAGCCGGCAGTCCTCTGGATAACAAGCGCCGAGCGCGATATCCTCTTTCAGAAAACGGAAGCCGGCTTTTCTGAGCACCGTCCGGACCGACTCTGGGCACGAGGCCGTCAGCAGTTCGTCACTGCCGAGATGCAGGAGCCTCAGATCCGGGTGCGTTTGGAGCCCCCGCGGCAGTTCTTCACAGGGCGGCACCGGTACAATTTCAATCCCGCAACTCTGCAAATATCGGATGATCTCCTGCTCCTTCGCCGAAACGGCGGCGAGACAGACCTCCCCTTCCGGAAGGTTCGGGGATTTTACGAAATTCATGGTTCCTCCAAAAAAGCTTTCTGAAATGTTTTTTCGCTCCAAATGCGTCGGATCCGTCCCTTTTTTAGTCAGCTATCAGAAACGAAACAGCCCAGTCCAATTCGCCGGGTCCGTTTGATACAGCCTCCGGACATCTTTGAGGCGCGATTGCCGCCGGAATCGAATGGAGGTTAGCGACGCTTTGAGATCGCGGCCGACGTTGGTGATCAGCTAATGCGGCAATTTTTTCGGACCCCATACCGGGCATACCGTTTTGGGATACAAGAAACGCTCCGGCGGAAACCGAAGCGTGTTTTTTTATTCCGTAGCCGTTCCGGCAGTTTCTTTCGCGGCGCCGGTTTTTTCCATGCTCTCTTTCTCCGCGGCATCCCGGACGATCCGGAAGGCCTCCCCGACCGAGCGGACGCCGACGAGCCCGATTTTATAATCCTTTGCGCTGAGGTTTTTCAGGCAGGGTTTCGGCAGGATGCAGATTGTAAAGCCGAGCTTTTCCGCCTCGCGGATCCGGTTCTCAACGCTGCCCACGCTGCGGATTTCACCCGCAAGACCGACCTCGCCGAACGCGACGATTCCGCTCGCGACCGGCGTATCCGTGAGGCTTGAGATCAGCGCGATCACGACCGGCAGGTCCGCCGAGGGCTCGTCCAGCCAGAGACCACCAACCACGTTGATATAGGTATCCATGCTGCCGAAGAAATAACCGGCGCGTTTTTCGAGCACGGCCAGAAGCAGCGTCGTGCGGTTTAGGTCAAATCCGGTTGAGGTACGACGCGGCATGCCGAACCCGGTTTTGGAGACAAGCGCCTGCACTTCGGCAAAGATCGGCCTGGAGCCCTCCATGACGCAGGCCACGCAGGTTCCCGACACGTTCTCCGGCCGTTCCGAAAGCAGCATCTGAGAGGGATTCTCGACCTCAGAGAGGCCGTTCGTTCCCATCTCAAAGATTCCGATCTCGTTGGTGGAGCCGAAACGGTTTTTCACCGCGCGGAGAATGCGGTAGTTCATCGTCTTTTCGCCCTCAAAATAGAGAACCGTATCGACGATGTGTTCCATGACCTTCGGGCCGGCGATCGCTCCGTCCTTGTTGACGTGGCCGACGATCATAAATGGAATCCCGGTTTTTTTTGCGGTCCTTGTCAGGATGGCCGTGCATTCGCGCACCTGCGAGACGCTGCCGCTCGAGGAGGCCAGCGCCGAGAAATTCATCGTCTGGATGGAATCGATCATCACCATATCCGGCTTCACGGAGGCGATGGCGTTGATGACATGTCCGATATCCGTGTACGGCGCGATCAGCAGATTAGGGCTGTCGACGCCAAGCCGCCGGGCGCGGAGTTTGATCTGGGCCTTGCTCTCTTCGCCGGAGACATACAGGATTTTCAGCTGCCCGCAGAGCTTTCCGCATACCTGAAGCAGCATGGTGGACTTGCCGATGCCGGGATCTCCGCCGAGCAGCACGACGGATCCCTTGACGATGCCGCCGCCGAGCACGCGGTCCAGCTCGTCGATATGGGTCGGATAGCGCGCCTCTTCCTCCGCGGAGACTTCCAGAATGCTGGAGACCGCCTCCGGCACCGGCTCGCTTGTCTCGACGGTTTTTTGCTTGGAGGGAGTCTCCTCTTCCCGGACCTCTTCGGTCATACTGTTCCATTCGCCGCAGTCCGGGCATTTGCCATACCATTTCGGCGATTCATAGCCGCAGGAGGTGCAGACATAGATCGTCTTGAGTTTTCCCATTCCGAATCATCCTTTTATGCAACATCTTGTGCGGCCTGCCCGCCGCCGAAATAGTCCGTCATCGCGCAGGAAATCACAAAGGCAATCCTGCTTTGGTAACCTGAATCCGTAAGATTTGCGATATCCGTGCCGTTGGAAAGAAACCCGCATTCCGCCATAACCGCGGGCCGGGTCGCTTTATAAAGAAGATAAATATCCGTGGTGGCCTTTTTGGGGAGGCGTTCGTTTTCCGGCTGAAGCATCGAGGCGAAAGCATCCTGCATGATCTGCGCAATCGTTTTGCTCTCCGGATTGTTTCCGCTGTAAAAGATCTGGGCGCCCTTCGCATATCCGCCGAAGAAATTCTGATGAATCGAGATCAGAAAGGCATTTTCCGTCTCCTCCAGCAGCGTAAGGCGGTTTTGGATATCACTTTTCTTTCGCTGCCGCAGCGTGGGAAGCCCGTCGTCGCAGGTCATCTGATCGGTCGTCCGCGTCACGAGCACCGTATAACCGAAAAAGCGAAGCTGATCCGCCGTTTTTAAAGCGATCGAAAGATTGAGGTCCTTTTCCTGAACATCGCCGATCCCAACGGCGCCGCCGTCCTCCCCGCCATGCCCGGCATCCACGATGACGACCGGACCGCTGTCCGGAGAAATCGCTTCCGCCGAAACGGAAACACGCTCCCCGGTTACATTCGCAACGGTCAGCACCAGCAGAAGCGGCAGAAGCATCCCAAGCAGCCGTAGCACATAATTTTCCATGCAATCCCTTCCCGAAACAAGATCGGAAAATCATACGCGGCCGGCGGAATCTCTATACCCATTTTACCATAAAGAATGGAGAAAGGCGAATGTTTTTCCCGGGAAAACAGCCGCCGCACCTGAAATTCCCTTCCAAGACGGAAGACCGGCATGAGGTGCCCTTTGCAAAACGGATCTGAAGGCCGCCCCTTCTGCCGCAGCGCGCAAAAGATACGCCGTTCCCCGCTTGTTGGGCGATGCTCATCCGTTTGACGGCGTTTCATCGGGGCCCGTCGTCTCAGAGCGGCCTTCCGATCCTCTCATGTAACGCACGAACATCCGATCCGAAAAGAAGAAGCTCCGGACCCTGATCCGGAGCTTCCTATCTTTCTTTTTTCAGCCGCAGAAGGAAAGTGCCAGATCGGAGGCGGAGGCCGCATCCGGCGAATATCCGTCCGCGCCGATGGCGTCGCAGTATGCCTGCGTAAGCGGAGAACCGCCGACCAAAACCTTTGCGCGGACTCCCTTTTCTTTTGCGAGCTTCACCACATCCGCCATCACGCCCATCGTGGTCGTGAGCAGCGCGGAGCAGCAGATCACATCCGCGTCGTTTTCCGCGGCGGCCTCTACGAAGCGTTCCGGAGAGACATCCACGCCGAGATCGACAACTTTGAGGCCCTTGCCTTCCAGCATCATGCGCACCAGATTCTTTCCGATGTCGTGCATGTCGCCCTGAACCGTACCGATGACGGCGGTACCTTTGGAGGCGACGCCGTCTTGAGTCAGCGCGGGTTTCAGAACCTCTACGCCGGCATTCATCGCACGGGCGGAAATCAGAACCTCCGGGACGAAGACTTCGTTATTTTTGAAGCGTTCCCCCACCACGTTCATGCCGGCAATCAGGCCTTCGTCGAGGATTTCCTGAGCCGGATCTCCCTCGTCCATGGCGGCCTGTACTGCCTCGATAACCTTCGTTTTTCTTCCCTGCTGAAGCAGCAGACTGATGCTTTCATAATCGGCCATGTCGGCACCTCCTGATAAATAATAGTATTATCATACACTTTTTCAGCAAAAATGGAAGAGTCTTTTTTTCTTTATTGACTTTTTTTCTGCAATATTATATAGTATTAAAGTCGCACGGAGGCATAGCTCAGCTGGTTAGAGCACCTGCCTTACAAGCAGGGGGCCACAGGTTCAAGTCCTGTTGTCTCCACCACCCATAAAGAAAAGGAATCGCATGGTTATGCGGTTCCTTTCTTTTTCATTTATTTACCGGCACTGAAAGTGACGCCAGAGCTTTCTATTTTTCGCCCATTTTCCCGGTCGGGCGGCGGAATTTGCCCCCAAAAACGAAAAAAGTTTCTATTCCTCTTCCGGACTCGGACGGTCGTTTTCCTCGGGCGACTGTCCGCCGGTTTGGCGTTCGGAAACCTCTTCTTTTGTCTGTGAAGAAGTTATATGGAGCACTTTTGAGGTGATCAGCTCTGTAAAGATATCTACGATGGTGGGGTCAAACTGCGTCCCGGCGCACCGGCTCAGTTCGGCGAGGGCCTCCTCCGCGCTGCGGGCAGGTCGGTAAACTCTGCCGGAGGTCATGACGTCGTACGCATCGACCACAGAAATGATTCTGCTCGCCAGCGGAATCTCTTCTCCGCGCAGCTTGTTCGGATATCCGTCGCCGTCCCAGCGCTCATGGTGTGCCAGAATATATTGGGATACCTGAGAAAGCTCCGGAATATTCCGCGTGATCCGGTATCCGATTTCCGGATGCTGTTCGATCTCCCGGCGTTCTTCGACGGAAAGAGGACCGGGCTTATTGAGAATTTTGCGGTTGATTCCCATCTTTCCGATATCATGCAGCATCGCTAAAATTACAAGATCATTGATTGCCTCATCGGAGAGGCCAAGCTTTTCGGCGACCCAGCGGCAGTAATCCGCCATCCGGTTGGAATGCTCCTGAGTCTCCGGACTTTTTTCATGCAGCGTCGACAGCAGAAGCTTCATGATGCTGCCCCGGTAGCTATGGCTGACCAGCATCTTCTTGCGGTACATCCATTTTTCGGCTTCCCGGATAAGCTCCTCCGCCCCCCGGGTATCGGCGTCGCTCGTCGCATACCCGAAGGTCATGATGCCGTCGTCCTCCATGTCTCCGGACAGCTCTTTCAGCGCCTCCTGCAACTGGTTCAGAAGCAGCCGCGTCTCCTCCGCGGAGGTATATGGAAATACCAAAAGGTATTCGTCGTCGCTCCAGCGCGCGGCAATATCCTTCCCGCGACAGTGTTCCTGAAGAATCCATGCAATTTGCATGAGAACTTCGTCGCCCGCATTATATCCTTTTATGTCATTGATCTTTTTAAGCCCGTTGATGTCGCCCAGTACAACGGACAGCGGAGTTGCTTTTTGAGCAATATACATATTCAGCGTTTCCATGGCAAACCGCCGGTCGTACAGGCCCGTCAGCGAATCATGAAAGACCGCGCCCTCCGTCTCCCAGAATCCATTGAGCTTTCCGCTTGAAAGCACTTCCAGCTTATACATCTCTCCCAGATAGGCCGGTACCGTCTCGGAAAAATCGATCAGCACGGAGCGATAATCCTGAATCGTTCCCCCGGAGATCCCGGAAAAATAGGTCTTTGAGCCCTCATGCCCATGGATGGAACAGATGACCGCATCCCCCTCCACGGAGATCACGCCTCCGGCGATACAGGGATATTCCGCGAGCAGGTCCCGTCCCTCCGCCTCATAGGCATCGAGGGCGTCCTCCAGCGTATCCAATTTGTCCGTCAGTTTTCTCATGGAAAGCACGGCATATAAGCTCCGCCGGTTGGCGGTACAGACCGACTCCCGCGTCTTTTCCAAAGCGTCGTTATAAACGGGAATCACCATCGCGGCCAAAAGCGCGACAACCGCAACGATCACCAACATCTCCAGCAGGGTAAATCCGTTTCTTTTTTTGCCGGTGCAGTGCATGCCGATCTTTCCCCCTCCCGTTTCTGATCCTTACTTTTATTATATCACCAATGGAAATTCGTTTGCAAATTCACTTTTTCAGCGCGACAAAGACGGCCCGCTGACTCTCCGGGCGCAGCGGAGAAAAGCTGTCCTCGTCAAAGACAGCCTCCACCGTAAAGCCGCTCTCTTCGAGCATGGCGCGGAGGTCCTCCAGCGGCCACGCCCGCTCCGAAAATTCCGAGGTACTGCGGCGGTAAAGGCCGTGCTCATCCTCGTGCTCAAAAAAGTCCAGCGTGATGTCCACCGTGTCGCCCTCGGGATCGTAGCTGTTGCGCCAGACGCAGAGCGCGCCCTCGTCCTCATAGACAAAGCTGTTGTTGCCGAGGATTTCCCGGTGCTTGTAGGGCGTATTCACGTCGAAAACAAAGCAGGCCCCCGGATTGGAGAACAGCGACACTTTCCCGAACGTCTCCCGCAGTTCCGCCTCGTCAAGAATGTGGTTGAGGCTGTCCAATGCGCAGACTGCGGCATCGACGGTTCCATAGAGATCAAGCGACCGCATCTCCTGACAGAGCAGAAGCGCCTTGCTCTTCTGCGCTCCCCTTTTTGCCGCGGCGACGGAGAGCATCTCCCATGAGCCGTCCGACCCGATCATGTCGTACCCGAGCTTTTCGAGCTCGAAGGTGAGGCTGCCGGTTCCGCAGGCGAGGTCGAGAACCAGCTTTGCACTCGGGGCATACCGCCGGATCACCGCGTCGAAGTACCGGGCGCGGGTCGGATAATCTACGTTTTGGGTGAAACGGTCATAATATGGGGCAAATCCGGAATAATCTGACATTTGAATTCCTCCGCATGAAAAAAGGCTGTCCGAAACAGCCCTTTATAGTTTGATTTTACCTCCCGGATGGTCATTCCCCGGTCTGGTAAAACACATCCTCCGGGGAATCCTTTTCTGCGGGATCGGTTGACTCCTTTTGACCGTCGGTCTCCTTCTCCATCAGCCGCTCGAAGGCGACCGCATATCCGTCGCTGCCATAGATCAGCGAGCGGTTAACCCGGCTGATCGTCGCGGTGGAAGCGCCGGTCTCGCTGACGATGTCGCTGTACACTTTATGCTCGGTCAGCATCTTCGCCACGACGATCCGCTGAGATAGCGCCTTCATCTCCGGCATCGTACAGAGATCGTCAAAAAAATTATAACATTCTTCGCGGGTTTTCAGCGTCAGGACCGCATCAAACAAAAAGTCCATGTTGGAATTCTTCAACTTGTTATTCATTCAAACGCCTCCTGCTTTCATTCAATAAAATTTTAATACTTTAGTTTGTGATAATCAAGATGAAAAAGTAAAAATTCTTTTGAAACTACAAAAATATCTCTGCCCCGCGGTTCTTCTGCGGCAAAAGCAGTTTCTCATCCTCTCCCGGAAGGAGTTGGCGGCGGCCCATTTGGCGGCTAGAGATGCCGCCGACACACCTCCGGCATCCGGTTCATCCGTATATCCGCAATGTTCCATAACCGTCAGGATGACGTAGTGCCGCCGAGTGCTTATCCCCGGCAGACTCGAAAAAAACGCAGCCGCCTGCGCCGACGGGATCGGAACCATTCCGAAAAACAGCTCCATAAAAAGCTCCGAGGTCATTTGCCCCGGAGCTTTTTCATGAATCTATTCGTCGTCCCTTGTCAGGTCCTCAAAAATCGTCTTCAGCTCTTCGATGCCCTCCCCGGTTTCCGTGCTGGTAAAAAGCATCGTGATCTGATCCGCGCAGGGAATCTCCTCCGCGAAAGCCTCCGCCCGATTCTGCCGCTCCGACTTGTTGAGCTTGTCGCACTTCGTCAGCGCGATGATGAACGGCATCTCGTTGTCGATCAGAAAGTTGATCATGTCGAGGTCGTCCTGCGTGGGCGCGTGCCGGCTGTCGACGAGCTGGACGACGAGCCGGATATCTCGCCCGCTCATCAGGTAGCCTTCCACCAGATCGGCCCAGCGCTTTTTTTCGCTGAGCGAAATTTTTGCGTAGCCGTATCCCGGCAAGTCCACAAACTTTACGCCGCCTGCGTCAAAAAAGTTGACCGTGGCGGTTTTTCCGGGCTGAGAGGAGACGCGCGCAAGGTTCTTTCGCCCGAAAATTTTATTCATCAGCGAGGATTTGCCGACGTTGGAATGTCCGGCAAACGCAAATTCCACGGCATCATCCGGCGGAAGCTGTTTTGATGTCCCATAGGCGGCCTCAAAGACCACATTTCTGAAATCCATATTCTTCCCCTTTTTACCGTCCGTGCATACGACCGGTTTCATGCGCGGCTTTGCTTTTCTCGTCCCATGCCGGCCCAAATCATTCGCGAAAGCTCCGGTTCCTTAGAGTTCCGATCCGAAATCTAAAGAAAATCGGGAACTTCGCTTGTTCGGAACGATCCTTTAAATGGGCGGGCGGCATCCGTATGCTTTCTTACTGCGCGATGGTCGTGCCGACCGGCTGATTCGGGCTGTAACTGAGCACCGGGAGCTGATCTTCCAAAGACGGAAGATCCTTGACGACTGTCGGCTCCAGCGGATGCACCAGAGCGGTCTTCAGCACCGTTTCAATGTTGTCGGCGGGGATAAACTCCACCCCGTCCTTCACGACCTGATCGATCTCCTCGAGGTCGGGGAGATTGTCCTCCGGAATGATGACGGTCTTGATTCCCGCGGCATAGGCGGCCATGGTTTTTTCTTTGAGGCCGCCGATGGCGAGCACCCTACCCCGCAGCGTGATCTCGCCGGTCATGGCGACTTCGCGGCGGACCGCGGTGCCGGAGAGCGCCGAAACGATCGCGGTACAGATGGTCACGCCGGCGGAAGGACCGTCTTTCGGCACCGCGCCCTCCGGGACATGAATGTGAATATCTTTCGTTTTATAGAAATCATGCTCGATGCCGTATTTCTCCGTGCAGGAACGCACGAAGCTGATCGCCGCATGGGCGGATTCCTTCATCACGTCGCCGAGGTTTCCGGTCAGTTCCACTTTGCCGGATCCGTCGAGGATCGCCGTTTCAATTTGCATCATCTCGCCGCCGACTTCCGTCCATGCGAGTCCGTTGACGAGCCCGACCGCGTTTTCTTTCTGGATGCTCTCGGGTTTGAACTTTTTAACGCCGAGGAAGTCATGGATATTCTTATCCGTGACAATTACTTTTTCCGTACTCCCGCCGACGATCTGCTTCGCAGCCTTGCGGCAGAGGGCGGCAAGGTTGCGTTCGGTGTTCCGGACGCCCGCTTCTCTTGTATAAAAGTCGATGACGGCGTAGAGCGCATCGTCCGTGACTTTGAATTCCTTTGCCGTGAGGCCGTGGCGCTTCATCTGCTTCTTCAGCAGATGGCGCTTTGCGATCTGAAACTTCTCCTCGCGAGTGTAGGTCGTCAGATTGATAACCTCCATACGGTCGAGCAGCGGCTCCGGAATCGCGCTCATATCGTTTGCCGTCGTGATGAATAGAATTTTAGAGAGGTCAAACGGCACTTCAATGTAATGATCGCGGAAGGCGACGTTTTGCTCGGGATCCAGCACTTCCAGCATGGCGGAGGCCGGGTCGCCGTGGAAATCGTTGCCCATCTTGTCGATCTCGTCGAGCAGGATCACCGCATTTTTGCTGCCGGCGAGCTTCACGGCATTCATGATGCGGCCGGGCATGGCACCGATATACGTCTTTCTATGGCCGCGGATATCCGATTCGTCCTTCATGCCGCCGAGGGAAATCCGGGCGTATTTGCGGCCCATCGTGTTGGCGATGGACTTGGCGACGGAGGTCTTGCCGACGCCGGGAGGCCCGACGAGGCAGAGGATCTGTCCGTTGACATCCGGGGCGAGTTTCCGCACCGCAAGCAGCTCCAGAATCCGCTCTTTAACCTTTTCGAGGCCGTAATGATCTCTGTCAAGGAGTTTCTTTGCCCGGTCGAGGTCGATGCGGTCCGTCGTCTCGGTATTCCACGGCAGCGCGAGACAGGTATCCAGATAGTTGCGGATCACGTCGGATTCATGGCTGCCGACCGGCTGTTTGCCAAGGCGGTCCGCCTCCTCCAGCAACTTCTTATGTACCTCGTCGCCGAGGTGCATGGCGCCGATCTTATCGCGGTAAACGTCCGCTTCCTCCTGGACGTTCTCCCCCTCGCCCAGCTCCTCGTTGATGGCTTTGAGCTGCTCGCGCAAATAGTATTCACGCTGGTTCTGGTCGACCTGATCCTTGACCTTCTCAAAAATATCGTGCTCAACATTGAGGATGGAGTTCTCGTTTTCGAGCACGGAGGCGAGCAGTTCCAGCCGCTTGACATAGCTCGATTCCTCAAGGATCGCCTGCTTGTCCTCGACCTCAAGGTTCAGGTTCCCCGTCAGATACTCGCCGAGGAAAATCGGATCGTCCGTACCGAGGGCGTTGACGACGATTTCCTTGGGCATCTTGGGGATCAGATAGCAGTATTCGTTGAAGAGTTCCTTGATGGTACGCATCAGCGCGTCACAGAGGATGCTTTTTCTCGGGCGGAGACTGTGCAGCGGATATTCCTGAATCTTTGCCTCAAAATAGGGCTCCTCGGAGACCATTTCGATCAGCCTCGCGCGGTATTTGCCCTCCACAAGGATGCGCATCACGTCGCTGCCGGTCTTGATGACTTGGCGGACCTCCGCCACGACGCCGACATCGTACATCTGGTCGGGCTTCAGATCCTCATCCTTGATATCTTTCTGTGCGGAAAGAAAGACCAGTTGGTCCTTCTTCATGGCGTCGTTAAGGGCCGCAATAGATTTTTTGCGCCCCACATCGAAGTGCAGGACGACCTTCGGGAACAACACGATGCCGCGCATGGCGATCATCGGCATGATGACCGAGGGATTTTCCGTGATTTTTTCATCCATGTTCGAAACCTCCGTTTCGGATTGAATTTTCAGGAGATGAACAAAGTCCGCTACGACAAACGCATCGCATTTATCATAACGGACGGTTTTCGTGTATTGGGTTCTTGGTTCAGAAATCGGCTGCGTCCCGGGAGGTATCCGCGGCGATCGCGAGCGGAACGGCCTTTTTGGCCGGATTCCGGACGATCTCGGGCGCGGTTCCGTCGGTGATGCAGCCGGAGCCGACCACCACGATTTCCACCGTCGGGTCGGACGGGATCGAGAACATCAGGCCGGAGAGCGTCTCCTCCATGATGGAGCGCAGGCCTCTCGCGCCGGTTTTACGGTCGATGGCCTTCTGCGCAATCGCATGGAGCGCGTCGTCGGTAAACTGAAGATCGACGCCGTCAAGGGAAAAGATTTTCTGATACTGTTTCACCAAGCTGTTTTTCGGCTCGGTCAGAATGCGCACCAGCGCATGGAGATCGAGATCGTCAAGCGTCGTAATCACCGGAAGACGGCCGACCATCTCCGGGATGATACCGAATTTTACGAGGTCGTGCGGATTGACCTGCCGGAGCAGATCGGAGGATTCCTTCGACTTGCTGCTCCGCACGTTGGCGCCGAAACCGAGCGCCGAACTGGAGATGCGCTTCTCGATGATCGGCAGGATGCCGTCAAACGAGCCGCCGCAGATAAACAAAATATTGGTCGTATCGATTTTGATGAATTCCTGCTGCGGATGTTTTCTTCCGCCCTGCGGCGGGACATTGGAGATCGTGCCCTCGAGCATCTTGAGCAGCGCCTGCTGGACACCCTCGCCGCCGACATCCCTCGTGATCGAAGGGTTTTCGGATTTGCGGGAGATTTTGTCGATCTCGTCGATGTAGAT
>DAOSWK010000061.1:0-10451 GCA_035593545.1 Oscillospiraceae bacterium
CTCGTTGGGCTCATAACCCAAAGGTCGTTGGTTCAAATCCTTCCCCCGCAACCATTAGTATGTACGCCAACATTGACGCTGAAAGAGCCGTCGACGTTGGCGTACATTCTTTATCCTATAAAAACAGCGGCCATGAGAAATCCGGCCGCTGTTTCTTTTTCCCGAAACAAGACTCCAAAGACTGAAAAAGAATTTGTTCTTTCCTTCGGAAATCCGATAACCGGAATTTTTGATCTCTCAGAAATCCGGCGGCCGCCGCCGATCATCCAGTCCCTGTTGTTTTTATAAAAAGTATTGACGCGGCTTAAAAGATATTTAGGAGTTCATTCCTCCGGGCATCTTTCCGGAGTTGTGGAATTCAGCAGAACATCGTCTTTATAAAGCAGGTATCCGCTGAATTTCAGGTAGGCGATATTGTATACAATATTTTCTTCCTTGCAGTAGTCGACGTGCTCGATTCTGGCGAAACACCTGACGCTTCTGCATTTATGCTCACATTCCATCGGAAAACAGAGAGAAACCGCCTTCGTAAAATATTTGAAGTCCTTTTCCTGATTCAGCTTGTAGACGATGTTCTTCTCGATCCAAAGTCTCAAGCGCAGTTTGGAATTGCAGATGATTGTGCAGGAATAATCGTCGATCACATCATTCAGGGATTCCACGACGGCCGCGCCGTTTAAACAGGCAAAGCTGCTGAACACGATCTCGGCATCGATTTTTCCGCATACGATTTCAGAAAACAGATCGACCTCTCCGGTGTCGTCTTCGCTGATTGAATCCAAGGAGGCAGCGACTATTTTTGGGGCCATATTGACGTCGGCGATCACATCCATATCGGATTGTAAGATCAGCGCCAGAAATTTCCGAACATATCCGTCCTTTTCAAACATGATCGAATAAACGCCGGCGGGCAGGTCGAGGCAGTAATGCTCGTCAAACAGATACTGCGCCGTTTCCCGGCAGTTGCTGTCATAGACGGTGGCCTGAACGCCGTTCAGCAGTTCCCCTGTCTTGCAGTCGGCAATGTCTCCGCAGACATGAATCTCTTTTTTTATGGCGACCGGCAGAACATCGATGCCCGTGTCCTGAAAGGTTACCGTTTGTCCACAGAGGTTTTCAATCAGACCGGTATCGAAAATGAGATGGCCTTCCGAGGAGAAAAATCCCGTCACCGAAATGAGCAACGTCTCGGAGGAATTGCCGGCCAAGTTGTCGATGGTCCAGACGATCTCATTTCCGGAAAAGACGGCGTTTCCCCTGCTCGGGGTCAGCAGCGGACCGGATTCTATGGTGAAATGACTATTTATCTGATCGACGACTTTCACATTTGAAATATCTAATACGCCGGTATTCGTCACCGTGATTCTGAACGTCCATGCCGCGATTCTGCATTTTTCAATACACATCGGCCCCGAGACGATCTGCTTCTCCGCAGTCAGTTGATCCTGTTCATAGACAAGGATGCCGTGATCGGCAAAATTTGTGGCGGGCAGGTCGGTCCCGTTCACCGCTCCCGAATCCAGAACAGAATGGCCGGGAGTTGTAAAATATCCGGCAAGTTCAATCGCCAAGGCAACGCGGTCACCCATATTGATGGTACCGATATTCCATGTAAGCGTCTGTGTTCCGGAATCGTAAACAACGCCTGCGTTTGGAATAAAGACCGGCGTTGACGTCAGCACCATATCGGTATTTATCGTATCGGTCAGCACCACGTTGTTTACCGGCACCGTCCCACAGTTATAGAGAGTAATCAGCAGAAACCACGAGTGTGTTTCGTTCGTGCAGATGGTCGTTGGGCCACATATAATCCGCTTGGTCACGCATAAAACCGGTGTGTCTATGGGCGGGTTTATAATTGGGCCGCATACGATTTCTTTATTGATTTCAATCGCTTGGGTCGAAGTAAAATAACATAGCCGATAGACGGATGTTGTGAAATTAAAGGTGCCGAATACGCTGGTGGGAAGCGTAAAATCAAGGAAGAAGTCCTCATCCGGGATCATTGGGCTGGCGCATGGGAAATACGCTCCTGCGTCGACCACTCTCACATTATCCGTCGGCTGAGAAGGATTGTTTAACGCGATCGGGACATCATAGATCAGAACCGACGAGGCATCTTTCACTTGTAAGCGATAAGTGTCTCCGCTGGCATCGACATAGATGGTAAACAGCACCGCGTTGGAACTGCTCTTTATGATAACGCCCCATACAAATTCCTTTAAGGCGTACACATTTGGATTGTTACTGAGCGGATCGCCGTTGAGCCTCATCCTGAACGCCACTTCCGTGGGCGTAGGGCTTGGCGTCGGAGACAAATAATAGTATGCCGCGGGGTTCTGCGCGTCCCCTACGATATCAACCCAGCACGGGTTTTCATTGTTTGGTATTGCGTTCTGGATATAGGTGATCCAGTCGCTGTCACTTGGCGGAAACATAATCAACCTCCTATAATGGTTTTTCGTGCTTCCCCATCATATTCAGTAAAGAATCCCCTTGTGTCGTCCGGCTCAATTCGTCGATAAAGGAATCTCCGCCGCATATTTTGAAAAAGAGAATCGGAAAAAGCTGCCTGCCGGCGTTTTCCGTAGCGCATCGACAGAAAAACGAGATCCCGGACGGATCCATGCCGGAAGGTAAAATACGGATCTCTCCGGCTTTCGGAATCGCTTTCCCGCTCTCCTTAAAAACGCAGATAAAAAACTTCCCCGGGCAAAATGTTCGGGGAAGAGTTTTTTATGATTCCGATTTTTCGAAGGCGGCTGCGGCCCTTTTCATCCTTTATCCGGCGTTGACCGTAAAGCTGATGCTCCCGGTCACTTCCTGTGAATCGGAGGAACCGCCGGCGCCCTCAAAGGAGACGATTGCCGTGTAGGAGACGCTCACCTTCCCGGCCGCGGTCGGAAGAATATAGATATGGCTGTCGTCCACGATGCCGACCTCCGCGCTGCCGGAAAGAACCTCCACGTCGGTCAACTCAAAATCCGTGATTTCGATGCCGGAGATGGAGTTCTCATCGACATAGACCTTGAGGCAGAGGGAATTTTCCGGAGCGCCCTCCACCGCAGAGACCGACTTGGCCGCCAATGTTATGGAAGTGGTGAGTTCTCTCGCCGTGACATCTCCCGCGTCGACGACGGCCTCCGATTCCGTGCCGGAGCCCGCGATCAGCTTGGCGCAGACGACAAATTTCTGGTTCTCACCCAGAGAATTCCCGAGGACGCGGGTACAGGTCTGAAGCGTGATGATCTGATCGTCGGAGGCGACGGAGATCCCCGTGTCGTAGAGACTCCGGTTCTGTTCCTCTTCGATAATGGCGGCCACGTCCGTGGTGCCGTCATTGGTCAAATACTGAAAATCCGTGGAGAGGCCGGTGTTCACCGTACAGTAAAACGCGGCAAAAATCTGATATGTCTGACGCCCGCCGTCCGTATAAATGTAGATATATGGATTGCTTGCCGCAAAGGAGGCGCTTTCATATTGGGCGAGCTGCGCGAACTTGATGTCGCTGCTCCGTCCATATTGGATCGGCCGCCAGAGATTCGTCCAGTTATGGCCGAAAATCACGGTATTCTTGGAGGCAAGGTTGCCGCTCTGGTCAAACCGTACGTTGCAGTCAATGCTCCATCCGCGCCGCCTCATCTGGAAAGGATCTCTACCGAAGAAATGCTCTCCGTTCCATCTTCATAGGTGGAAAACGTCAGCTGCAGGATCATACCCTCCGTCACATCGGTGAAATCTCCGTCTCCGATCGCCATGCCGACCGGAAGATCATAGGTCTCCGTCTCTCCGGTATATTCAATCTCTATGGAACCGCCACCTTCTCCGCCCGTAGGCATGTCCCCTCCGGTGGGGGCCTCTCCTCCGGTTGGAGCTTCTCCGGTAGGCATATCCTCTCCGGAGCCCTTTCCCTGTTGGTCTCCGCCGTCGAAGTCTCCGGAAGGCGGTGTTTGCGCATCCCCGGAGGTCTCTCCATCCGCCGCAGACGCCTCTTCCCCGCTCTCCGCCGCAGAAGCGTCTTCCGCCGGCATAGTGAGATTCTCTCCGGCTCCGGACCCTGTAACTTCTCCGATCAGCAGCGTGACCTCATTGCCCACAATGCTGTCCACCTCGCCGACGACCGTTCTCTGGGAGACGGCCTCCTTCGTGAGGGAGGATTCCTCCGTTTCCTCCGCGCTGCTTGATCCGTTTTCCTGACTGCTGCATCCGCAGAAACCAAACAGAATCATCATCACCGCCAAAATGACAGAGATTATTTTCATAAAAAGACCTCCATGTTGTTTAATGAAAAGACGGCGATCCACCGGCAGGTTTCGACGCTTTGTATGCCGGGCAGAAGCCGAAGACCGTGCCGGTCGGAACGGCAAGAACCGCCGGAATCGCGGATAGGATCTTCCAAAAGACCCTGTTTTTTAATCGAGGGAAAGCGCCTCTACCGGTACGAGTTTCGATGCTTTGTACGCCGGATAGAAACCAAAGACCGTACCGGTCAGAATCGCAAAAACGATGGCCAACAGGTATCCGTAGATGCTTGGCTCCAGCCGGACGTCGAACATGCTGAGCAGCGGATCGGCCGCGAAGCTGACTGCGACGCCGAGGATGCCCCCGATTATGCCGATCGTCACCGCCTCGAGCACGAATTCCATCAGAATGGTCATATTGGAGCATCCGATCGCCTTGAGCACGCCGATCTCCTCCGTCCGCTCCTTGACGGTGACAAACAGCACATTCATGATGCCGATGCCGCCGACCACGAAGACGATGCTGGCAACCGCGAGCAGCATCGTGGAGAGGGTATTCGCCGAGGAGGTTGCCGCCTCCATCAGGCTTCCGGCATCGCTGACGTCAAAGTAGCTGTTCGGATGGTTTTCGGTCAGGATGGTATCGATGTCGGTCATGACCGTATCGATCGTACTGACATCGGAGGCGACCGCCGTGATGGTCGGGTCGGCCGTGCTGCCGAAGATGTATTTTTCCGCCGTGGCATATGGGATGTAGATCGCCGTATCCGGGCTGATGCCTGAGGAGACGGAGCCCATCTCCTCCAGCACGCCGATGATCTCGTAATTCTTTTCGTCGATCGTCAGATAATCCCCATAGGCAAGCTGAGGATAAGTAAAATAATCGGTCGCAAGGGAATACCCGATTACACAGACATAATCATCATTATCGTTGTTTTCCTCGCTGATAAAGTCGCCGTATAAAAGATCCAGGTTGCTGACGCTCTGGTAATTCTCCAGCACTCCGACGACCGTCGCGGTGGTTTCTTCATCCATATTGCCGCCGTAAACCGTGGTGTCGCCGCTGACAAGAATCGTGACTTCGTCTAACCCGGTGACATAGGATTCGATATCCTCCACATCGTCGGTGTCGAGCTGCTCAAGATCATTGTTGAAGGAAGAACTCGATGACGACCCTCCTCCGCCCATCGTCATGCCGCCGCCAGGTCCGCCGGAACTTCCGCCTCCGGAACTTCCGACGCTGAAACTCGCCATGCCGCCGCTCATTCCGGACAATATACTACCCATGTCGCTCATGTCGGGCATGTCGCCGCCTCCGCCCATGCCGCCCATATCTTCTGTGGCGCTCATGTCGTATTCGCTGACGGAGACATCGATGGCGCCGGCATTCAGATTTTTATATTGATCGGCCACGTCGGCCTTACTTCCCTGCCCGATGGCGATGACCAGAACAATGGTGGCCGAGCCGACGATGATGCCGAGCGATGTCAGCGCCACCTTCGATTTGTTCTGGACTAAGTTGATAAAAACCATCCGCAGGATTTCAATCAGTCGCAAAATGGATTCGCCTCCTGTCGGATCATCTTATTTTGAAACGCCGGACTGTGCGAGCACGACGTCCCCTTCTGAAAGGCCGGACGTAATCTCGACATAGGTGCCGTCGGAGAATCCGGTGGTCACTTCCGTCACAACCGGATTGCCGTCCTCACCCTTTAACAAAACCGTCGCGACGCCGTTCGTATTGGTGACCGCGGAGAGGCTGACATAGAGCACATCCTCGACCTGTTTCTGGATCAGCGTAATCTCTGCGCTCATCCCTTCATACATCGTCAGCTCGTTTTCACCTTCATAACGGACGTTGACCGTATAGCTGACGGTCGCCGCGCCGGAACGGGAGGATTCCACAGAGATCGTGTCCACCTCGGCTTCAAACGTCTGATCCGGGAAAGCGGTCATCGTGACCTCGGCAGGCTCGCCGATGTAAACGCTGAGGATATCTTCCTCAGAGATCGTGATCGGTACATAGACGCTGCTGATGTCCGTCAATGTACAAATGGTTTGGGTGATGATATAACCGGTATCTTCATCATAATAGACTTCGATTTCGTCTCCGGCCTCTACGCTGACGCTCGCCACCATGCCGGTGCAGGGCGCATAGATGATGCCGTCCTCGCTCAAGGTATCCTTCAGATCCTCAAGTTCGCTGTTCAGGGAATCATAGTCCTCCTGCGCCTGATCCACGGCCTGCTGCAATTTACTGACCGTCAGTTCATACTGCGTGGAGGCCGTGCTCGCATCGAGTACAGAGGTTTCATTCTCCTGCCCCGCTTCAAGGGAACTGGAATCATAATCGAGTTCTGCCTCACTCAGGGTCAATTCGGCTGTCTTCAGATCGCTCTTCAGATCGTTTACCGCGGTCTTGAGCTCGGATTTGGTGTCGTATTTGCTATAATCTTCCGTCCAGTCCGTACTGGCATCCTCATAATCATAGATGACTTTGAGATACCGGTACATCCGGGTATAGCTCGCCAGCGCCTCCGCATTCGTAAGCCCCGCAGCCTCCATCGCGCTGACATAGTTGCTCTTGTTTTGCCTCAGCACGGTATAGGAGGAGCAATAATAAGTATCGGTGTCTTCCAGAGCGGCAAGCTCGTAGGATTCGAGAGCGTTGTAATACGACGCCTTATCGTCGAGCAGGTCCTCCAGCTCTTCCTCCCGGTCGTCGTAGTCCTCGTAGAGCGTCTCAAGATCGTCGAGTTCGTCCTCCAGATCCTCTACCTTCTGCTCCGCCGTTTCCAGCGTGTTTTCCGCTTTGCCGATGGTAATGGTCTCTGCGTCCTCGGCCTGCTCGCCGGCGAGTACCGCCGAATCATAGGTTTGAGAAGCTTTCAGAAGCTGCGCCTCCTGATCCACTTGAGCCTCGCTCAGCGCCAGAGCAAGATCCTGAAGCTCCAGCTCGTATTCGGCAATACCGGTTTCAACATCGTCGAGATTCATGCGGATCAGCGGATCGCCTTCCTCGACAAAAGAGCCCGCCTTCACATAGACCTCCTCCACCGACGCGGAGACATTGAAGGTCACCGTCTCCCGATCGAGAGAGACGGACGAGCTCTCGCTGTTGCCGACGGTGATATTGCCGTAGGCAACCGTGTATTCCCGATAAACCGTTTCTTCTTCCGTCGCGTTTTTCTGCGCATTCCGCACCAGAAAAAAGATCCCCACGGCACAGAGGCAGACAGCCGCAATGATGGCCGCGAAAAGGATCTGCTTTTTTCGGTTCTTTTTTTTCGGCGTAAACAGCACCGCCAAAGCCGGATCGATCTCCGGGGCGGACTGTTTTGCCGGAAGATCCTCCTCCGATTCCGGAACAGGTATGGTTTCCGGATCGAGCGTTTGAGTCATATCTTCCATCGCATATCCTCCGTAAATTGATTTCCTGTCAAGGATATGCCCGGAGGATAGCAGTTTTTTGAAAGATTTGTCATGGGTATGTGAAGAATCGTGAATTTTTGGTAAATAAAAAACGCTTTTTTCCCAAAAAGCGTTTTTTCATAATAAATAGACCGAGGATTCCATCTGAAGAAGTTCTATTTTTGTTTCCAATATATATGGTTTTCGTCGAACCTGTTGGGTTCCCGACGTGGGCCGCCCTATTCGGAACATGGATTTTTTTCGAAAGGCCGGCCGGCAAAGGATCTCCGGTTTACTCCTGCCCTTCCGGAACGATCCGGTCCGCAACCGTAAGCAGGCCGTCGCCGTCCGCATCGACCGAATAACAGCCGCAGTTCGGCAGCAGGTACTCGTAAAACTCCTTCTGCGGCCGGGCGAAAGCCGCCATGACGGCCATGATGACGCCGCCGTGAACGGCAAACGCGATCTCGTCAAGGCCCTCTCCCTTCGCCTCCCCGAAGATGCGCAGAAACGCCGCCGTGCAGCGGTCATAAAAATGCTGCCAGCTCTCCCCGTTCGGCGGGGCGCCGCGCTCATCGAGCCATTTCTGGTAGGCCGGGTCGTCCTTGATCTCCTCATAGGTTTTGCGCTCAAAGTCGCCGAAATCCGTTTCTTTCATATCGGGAACAAGCCGCTTTTCCGCATTCGGAAAAAGAATCTCCGCGGTCTCTCGGCAACGGAGCATCGGGCTGACATAGCAGATGCCTACTTTCGGCATGTTTACGGCGGCTTGCCGCGCAAGGAGGATGCCCTCCGGAGCGAGAGGCTCGTCCGTGGAACCGATATACTGTTTTTTGAGGTTGCCCGTCGTGGCACTGTGCCTCGAAAGATAAATTCTCATGCCGTCAAAATCCTTTTCTTTTACTCTTTTATGATTTGCGGGCAGCCGCAGTCCATCCGAACCACCGTATCCGCCTGCTCGGCAAGCCGGCAGCAGATGCGTCCTACCTTCTCGCGCCACCGGCGCTCAAACGGATCGAGCGGAACGATGCCGCAGCCGATCTCGTCGCTGACAACGATGATCTCCGGGTTGGCGTCGACAAGATCGGCGACCAGAACATCCGGGTCGTCCCCGGCCTCCATCGCCTCGCGCACACACCGGTGCAGACCGAAAAAGACCTTTGCGCTCCTTGCGCCGTCAAAATCCAGAGCGACTTCCTCTTGGCGGATGCCCGCCAGATTCGCGGCATAGCCCAGTTTTCCGGAGCCGACGCCCCCGATAATCAGTTTCATAACAGCACCTCCAGTTTCTGAACCGCCACAACGGCCACGGCCGCCGAGGCCTCGCAGAGCGTCAGAAAATATCCGGCGAGATCGCCCGTGATGCCGCCGAACTCGCGGTAGGACATCCGGCGGTAATGCAAAAATACGATTCCGGCCGCAAGAAGCACCGCCGCGCCCCTCATGGGCGAAATCCGGAGCATCCCGAATGCCGAGACGAGAATCCAGAGAAAACAGGCGATCCGCACCGTCTTCGTATCCGCGGCGTCGGAGAAGGTGGCCAAAAGCCCGGTGCCCCGCGCGTTTTTGAACGTGACCGCGGAGAGGCCGGAGAGCGCCCTGCCGAGCACGGGGATGCACGCGAGCACGCCCGCCGTCCGCAGGTCCACCTCCACCTCGCCCCAGAAGGCGGCCGCCACCAGTAAATACAGCGCGCCGTAAATTGCGGCAAATGCGCCGATATGGGAATCTTTTAAGATTTCAAGCTTCTTTTCCCGGCTCTGATGGGAGCCAAGCGCATCCCATGTGTCGCAGAATCCGTCAAAATGGATGGCCCCGGAAACCAGCACCGAGATGAGCACGCAACCTGTCCCCTGAAGAAAGGCGCTGATGCCGAGGCGCTGTGCCAGCAGCAGCCATCCGAGCAACATCCCGCCGGAGACCATGCCAACCATCGGAAAAAAGCAGAAGGTCAGCGCCGGAGTGCCGTATTTCCAGACCCAGTCCGGCATCGGGATTTTGGAATACATGGCGGAAGCCATGCCCATTCCGCTGAGAACCTTTTTCACAGCACCGCCCCCTTCTTGTGGACCGGAATCCCGCAGATCATCTGATAGACGCTGTCGGCCCTTGCGGTGATATAGCAGGTGATCTCCGCGAGGCACCGGATATACAGCTCCGTCAAGTCCTCATAGGCGACGCCGTCGGAAAAGACGTCGTTCGCAACGATAACGACGTTCTCCGCCTTTTCGCAAAGCGCCGCAAGCCCCGTCTTGACCCGTTTCATGGCCTCCCCCGGATCTCCGCCGCCCTCATGGACAAAAAGTTCGTTGGCCATCAGGTTGCCCAGACACTCCAACAAAACCGTGGAACCGGCGGGCACCTCCTTCGCAACAACCTCCGCGAGATCCCGCGGAGCCTCCACGGTGGAAAAGCCCTTCTGCGCCCGCATGGCGCGGTGGCGGTCCACCCGGCGGATGCATTCCTCATCCGTGATCCGCATCGTCGCTATGTATACCCTTTTTTCCTCGGAGAGCCCCAGTACGGTCTTTTCCGCAAAGGCGGATTTCCCGCAGGCCGAACCTCCGTAGACGACAACTACCATTCTTTTACCTCTGAACGTCAATTTTGCGGGACATAGGCCTCGATGTTGGTCGCCTCGAAGGTCGTCATGTTGTGATAGACGGCGAGGGCCATATCAAGAATCGGGAAAAACGCGACCGCGCCGGTGCCTTCGCCGAGGCACATCCCGGCATCGATCACCGTATCGACGCCGAGCGCTCCGATCAGCAGCCGTCCGGCAGGGTCCCGGGAGATATG
>DAOSWK010000062.1:0-10216 GCA_035593545.1 Oscillospiraceae bacterium
CGATGCGGACATATTTTTCCGCCTCGCACCACTGGCAGTCGCCCCAGAGCGGGCACACAAGCTCAGTCAGCGGCGGATCGCCCGGATCGTGCCATTTCACGCGAAGCTCGCGCTGGTGGCCGTTGACGAAAATCCGCGACACCGGGGAACAGGAGAAATGAATGGTCCCGTCCTCCACATAGAAATCGTAGATCTCCGGGCCCGCGGAGCCGTAGAAGCTGCCGGCGGCGATAGCCTCCATCAGGTCGTCCTGCGAAAGGCTCTTCGCTTTTACCGTGATCCAGCCGCCGAAGGAATCGTTGCCGCCGGATTCAAACGGATAGAAGTTGTGCCCGTCGTCGACGGCGGTTCCCCAGAGCCGCATGCCGTTCCGAAGCACCGCATCCCAGTGGGAAAAAGCGGTGCCCACGTTTTCGAGCATATAGGAGCAGTAGTTGAATACTTCCATCGCAAAGAGGTGCTTGAGCGGAAGGATCTCGTCATACTCCACCTTCGACCAGAAAGGATGGTTGATCGTGATCATGTTGCCGCGGTTGTAAGCGTCGTCGATCATCTCCTGAAGATCCTCGTAGGTGTGAAACGTCTTGAGATTGAGCACATGATCATGCTCATAGGGCGGCAGCGTCGCGTGCTCCCGCATCTCTTTGGTGCCGGGGATGCAGAGGAAATGATAGTCCCGGATCGCGTGGATGTCCGGCGGCGGATTGATCTCCATGCCGGGCAGCAGGATAAAATTGTCGGAGTCGTATCCTTTGAGGTTGGTATAGCGGTTGTGCTCCGTCAGGATCAGGAAGTTGTAGCCGCGTTTGCGGTACTCCGAAATAACCACTTCCGGCGAAAGCTGTCCGTCGGAGCGGGTGGTATGGGTGTGGATATTTCCTTTGTAGAAATTCCCTTCGGAGATGAATGTCGTTTTTTTCAAAGCGTATAATTCCTTTCAGATCAGGAAATTTTCCCCGCCGGAAAAACAGTTAACCGGCAGCGAGCGCGGTGGCGTCGTTGAGCAGAACCTGAGCCTGCTCCGAAACGGTGGCGATGGAGGCGGCGGCATCGGTATCCGTGTAGGTCATGCAGTAGGCGATCTCGTCGGTGAGAGCGGTGTAGATGCTCTTCCATGCGGAGGTCAACGGACGTCTGTGGGCATACTGCATCTGGTTGATCGCATTCACATAGTCCGGATTCGCTTCGATAAACGCGGCGAGGTCGGCCTGATTGACGCAGGTCTCGGTGGTCGGGAGGTAGCCGGTCAGGACGGTGTAGGCGCCGGCGACGTCGTCGGTGGCGAGGTATTCGATGAACTTCGCGGCCGCGGCGCGCTCTTCTTCGGTCGCGTCGGCAAACATCACGATGTTGCCCGCGCCGGTGGCGATGCCGTTTTCATATCCCGGATGCGGATAGATCTCCATCTCGTAGCCCGCGTCGGCCATCCAGCCCTTATACATGGAATAGACGCCGTTGGAACCGAGGAACATGGCGACTTTTCCGTCAAGGAAGGCGGAACCTATGGTGGACCAGACGTTGTCCTGATAAATGTAGGGGTTGAAGAAGACGCCGGCGTCCGCCTCATCCTGGAACTTTGTGAGGATGTCGGCGGCCGTGCTGTCCTGATTAAGCAGGATGGTCTTGTTGTCTTCGCTGATGATCTCGCCGCCGAAGGAATACAGGATGGATTCATAGATCCATGCGTCGGTATCCCAGCAGACGCCGAAGCCGTAGATGCCCTGTTCCGGATCGGTCAGCGCCGCGGCGGTCGTATAGACCTCGTCCCAAGTATCCGGGATCTCGGTGATGCCGGCGTTGTCGAAGAGGGTCTTGTTGACATAGAGGTTCGGCATGGAGCGGTTAAAAGGCACCGCGCGGAGCACGCCGTCATAGTAGCAGGAGACCATAAGGCCGTCCTGATAGTTCTCGACGACGGCCGGATCGAGGTACTGGGAGAGATCGACGGTCAGCGGATAGAAGCGGCCGAGGAAGGTCTCCTCAATGATCGCCATGGTCGGCAGGGACTGGGAGGCGGCGGCCGCTTCGAGGCGCTCGACGATGTCGTCGTAGCCGCCCTGTCCCACGATCGTCACTTTGATGTCGGGGTTATCGGCCATGAACTTTTCCGCCGCATCGGCGAGGAAGACGCCGGTATCGGAGTCGTCGGCAAAGACGTTCCAGAAGACAATCTCCACCTGCTCGTCGTCGGAAGAGGTTTCCGCGGCGGACGAGGAATCGCCGTTTCCGGATTCCTGAGCTTCTTCCTCCGTGCCCGAGCAGCCCGCAAGAACGAGGCACAAAACAAGAATCATCGCAAGGAACTTTTTCATGTTGTTTCCTCCTTTAAGGGTATCGTTATGGACGAGTTTTATGACACCGGCCTCCGCCGGCAAAGCGCTCATTTGATTCCGCCGTAGACGAACATCTGCTTGATGCTCTTGTTGGCGAGCAGATAGAGAAGGAACATTGGGGCGAACAGCATCAGATTGCCGGCCATGATCGTATGCCACTCGTTGGCCGCGTTGCCGACCGGCATCAGGTTCTGAATGGCGAGCGGCAATGTGCGCACGGCGTCGTCCGTCGTCAGGATGCTGGTCCAGAAATAGTCGTTCCATTTATAGACGAAGGTGAACATGACGGTCGTGATGATCGTCGGCCTTGCCATCGGAAGGATGATGCCGCCGATGATCTGGATCTCCGAGCATTTGTCGAGCTTCGCCGCGTCGAGCACGTCGTCCGGGAGCGTCTTGAAGGTCTGGATCAGGAAAAAGATCGAGAACGCCGAATAGATAAACGGCACGATCAGGCCCTGATAGGTGTTGATCCAGCCGATCTTGCTCTCAATAAGATAGATCGAGAGGAAGATGATCTGGGAGGGCACGATCAGATCGAACAGCACGAGCGTATGGAAGAATTTCCGGCCGACGAACTGCTTTTTTGCCAAGGCATAGGCGCAGGGCACGCAGACGAGAAGCTGGCCGACAATCGTCATCACGGAGATAAAGACAGAATTCTTAAAGTAGTGGAAGAAGTTCATCTTCTGCCACGCTTCGGCGTAGTTCTGCCATTGCAGGACCTCCGGCCAGAGCGTCGGCGGCGAGACGTTGACTTCGCGCATGGTTTTGAGCGAGGTCGAGATCATATAAAACATCGGGAAAATATAGGCGGTCAGCAGCAAAAGAATGACGATTGCCTCAAGGATGAGAAAGATCACATGCTTCGGCGTGAGCTTCTTTTTTCTCTCTTCAAACCGTTTCATGGGCTTCCCTCCTCACTGATAATGGGCGCGCTTGTTCATCAGCGTGAAATTCGCGACGGAGACCGTGCCGATGAACAGGAGCAGGATGACGCCGCCGGCCATCGCCTTGCCGACGTTGAATTGCAGGTAGCCGGTCTCATAAATCCAGTAGACCAGCAGGTTGGAGGAGTTCCGCGGACCGCCCTGCGTCATCAGCTTGATGAGATCGTAGGTGCTGAAGGTGCCGATGATCGTCGTGGTGACCAGAAAGACGAAGGTCGGCGAAAGCATCGGTACCGTGATCTTGAAAAACGTACGGAACCAGTTGGAGCGGTCGAGCTTCGCGGATTCGTAGATGTCCCGCGGGATATTCTGTAACCCGGAGGTGACGATGAGCACGTTGTAGCCGAGCGATTTCCAGATGGAGACGATGATGATCGACAGGAGCGAGGTCTTTTCGCTGAGCATCCAGTCGAGCGGATCGAAGCCGAGCGCCGTGAGCACGGCGTTCAGAATGCCGAACTGCGGATCCATCAGGAACATCCATAGCGCCGCGATCGAGACCCACGAGATGATATGCGGCGTGAAGACGACGCTCTGCGTGAAGTTATGGATCGCCGTATTTTTATTGAGAAAGACCGCCACCAGCACCGCGAGCGGAATCGCAAAGATCACGGTGACACCGGTGAAGATCAGCGTATTTTTAAAAACCAGAAGAAACGTCGGGTCGTGGAAGATTGTTTTATAATTATTCAGCCCCACGAAGGTATCGACGTGGAACACATAGTCCACTTTATAGAAGCTGTTGCGGATGGACATCAGCGTCGGAATGATGCTGAAAGTGATCGCGAGAAACACCGCCGGCGCAATCAGCACATACGGGCAACGCAGAATCGGGTTGATGAATTTCATGAAGAACTGCCGGAGCCTGTAAAAAACGCCCGAATGATCCTGTCTCATGCCCCGGCCTCCTCTTTGGGAAGCGCGTCGACTTCGGTCCGTCTGCCTTCCCGGTCGAAGGCATAGAGATCCTTTCTTTCTATGTAGAGGCAGATCTCCTCGCCGAAATCGAAGAACTCCTCGTTGCGCACCGCGAATTCGCAGCCGTCGTCGGAGAGAATCGTGTAGTGGTTGATGTCGCCGAGGCGCTCTCTTGTGGAAATTTTTCCGCGGAACACGGCGCCGTCAAAGGTCTCCGGCCGGTGGAATTTCGTCTTGGAGGAACGAAAGCCGAGGGAGGTGCCATCCGGCTGCGGGGCGATGTTCATGCCGGGGTCGCCGATAAACTTCGCGGTAAAGACGTTTTGCGGGTTGGAGTAAATCTCGTCCGGCGTGCCGTACTGCATGATCTTTCCGTCGTTCATGACCGCGATATAGTCGCCCATGGTCATTGCCTCAATCTGATCGTGCGTGATATAAATAAACGTGGATTTGAGCTTTTGGTGCATGCGGATCAGCTCGCTGCGCATATTGATGCGGAGTTTGGCGTCGAGGTTCGAGAGCGGCTCATCCATCAAAAAGACCTTCGGCTTCTTGGAGATGGCCCTTGCCAGCGCGACCCTCTGGCGCTGGCCGCCGGAGAGGTTGCTCGGTTTGACGTTTGCGTACTCGGTGAGGCCCACCAGCTCCAACACCTCGGACGTGATCTTTTTTATCTCTTCTTTGCCGCAGCCGAAATTCTTGAGACCGAAAGAGATATTCTTTGCGACGGTCATATGGGGATAGAGGGCATAGTTCTGGAACACCATCGCGATGCCGCGGTCGCCCGGATCCATATCGGTGATGTTGACGTCGTCGATCCAGATCTCGCCCTTCGTGCACGGCTCAAGTCCGGCGATCATCCGGAGCGTCGTCGTTTTGCCGCAGCCGGAGGGCCCGACCAGCACCGTAAACGATCCGTCCTCGATGTCGAGATTCATGTCCTCCATGACCGTCAGGCCGTTCGGATAGGTTTTCTTGATGTGTTTCAGTGAAATCATCGGCATGCCTTTCCTGTGTAAATTATTTCATGCGTTTGGCCAGCGCCTCCGCGACCGGATCCCAGTCGATGCCGGACGCCCCCCGGATCTGTGCGATCTCCCGCGCCGGCAGGGAATCGTATCCGCGAAGGCCGCCGCAGATGCCGCAGGCCATGGCCCCGATCGTATCCGTATCGCCGCCCGCGTTCGCACAGAGCCGCGCGCAGGTCAGCGCATCCCCTTTTGCATAGAAGCAAAGCCCGATCGCCGCCGGAACCGCCTCCTCGGCGGGAAGCCCGGTCCCGATCCGCGCATTCAACACGGTAAGGGCGCTCTCCTCGTCCGGTGAGCGCGAAAGAAGCTCCACGGCGCGCTCGATTTGTAGGGAGATCCGCACGTCGGAGACTTTATAGCCGTAAATTTCCGCCCGGTCCGCCGCGATGGTCGCCGCGTTGACGGCCGCGTTGAGATCCCCGGTGCGTACCGCGCAGGAGACCGCCGCCGCGACCGCCGCCGCCGAACTGATAGCCACGTTCGTGTTGTGCGTCGCAATCGAGGCGCGGTAGACGGCGCTGATCAACGCCCCGCTGTTTTCCCAGTTCCAGACGATGCCGACCGGAAGAATTCGCATCGCGGCGCCGTCGGTCCGGCCGGATTTTCCGGCCTCCTCGGGAGGCAAACCGTTTTTGATCGCCTCGAGCGCCTTTCTCGTGCTGGGGCCGAGGACGAGGTCGTTCTTCTCCCCGCCCCTCTCCAGCCATTCGTCGATGCCGGAGACAAATTTCATCGGGTCGACGTCGCCGTCCCGGATGATGAGATCGCAGATGAGCCGCGTGAACGCGCTGTCGTCGGTCGTCTCCCCGGCGAGCCTGCCGTGGGAGATCGCGTTCTCCGGATGGCCGGGTAGAAGCTCCTCCACCCTTCCGAAGACGGAACGGCTCTTTTCGCGGGACCACATCTCCATCGGCATGCCGTATGCGTCGCCGAGCGAAACGCCCCAGAGCGCGCCCCTTACCGCGGACTTCAGGGAAACCGGGGTGCCGTTCATGGTTCTGTTTTTCATATCGTCACGCTTTCCATTCGGCGTGCCGCAAAAACTCCTCCGCTTCCATAAGATTGGGCCCGGAGCGCGCTCCGATCTTCCCGCAGGTAATCGCGGCACAGCAGGCGGCGAACTCCATCGCCTCCCGGAGCGGCATCTTTGCAATCAGATAGGCATGGATAAAGGCCCCGAGATAGGAGTCGCCCGCGCCGGTGGTATCCGCGACCTCCGCCTTGGGAACGGAAATCCTCGTCTCCCGGTCCGCTTCGTCAAAGGCGGCGGAACCCTCTCCGCCGAGCGTGACGAGCAGAAGACCGGGAAAATAGGGGCGCAGAAAACGGAGGGCTTCCCGCAGATCCTCCGTACCGGCGAGCGCAAAAAGGCCCTCCCTGCACGGCGCAAAGACATCGACGTATTTGAGCACGCCGAGAATGTCCTCTCTGGAGACGCCCATGCCTTCCATCAGCGGAAGGCCGATCTGGAGGTTGCAGACGACTTTCTTTCCGTGCTCAAAGGCAGCCTGTGCCGCGGCGATCGCGGCTTTTCCGGGCAGAAGATCGGTATAGAAAATATCGCCCTTGAGGCAATACGCGAGATCCCGTTCCTCCAAATTGAGGCTCAGGAAGGCATCGCCCATATCGAGCAGAATGAATTTTTTGCCGGAGGCATCGACGAGGATCTTCGTATGCAGCGAGGAGCCTCCCTTTAATACCTTGAGGCCCGCGTCGTCGATTTTTTCGTCAAGCAGGCTCTGCCGGATCTGCGCGCCGACCGTATCGTCTCCGATCTGAGCGACAAATCCGCACGGATCCCCGAGCCGCGCAAGCTGGGAGATCACGTTGGTGCCGCTGCCGCCCGGCAGGTAGGTGCTTTTTTCGATCACGGCAAAACCGTCCTCCTTGGGCAATTCCTGCGTCTGCATGATCACATCCATGGCCACGGTGGCGAGTCCGACCGTAAACATCCCAATCCCTCCAACAATTTATTTTACCAGATTTTTCACGGAAGTGCGAACAATCAGTTCTCTGTCAATGACGGATTCCCTCGGCGCGCCGGCGTATTTTCCGCCGATCCTGTCAAAAAGCGCATCCATGGCATCATTTGCAAACTCGGCGCTGTCGTTGGTGACCGTGGTCAGGCTCGCGAAGCTCCGGGAGGAATACGGGACGTCGTCCATCCCGGTGACGGAGAAGTCGTTGGGGATTTTGATTCCCATTTCGCCGAACACGCTGATCACGCCGAGCGCAATCATGTCGTTGGCGCAGCAGATCGCACTCGGGCGCGGATCCAACGCCGTAAAATATCGTCCGGCCTTTTTCCCTGACTCCAGATTGAATCCCATTTCAAAAATCAGCTCGTCGTCGGCCTCGATTCCGGCCTCCGCAAGCGCCCGGCAATACCCTCTTTTGCGGTTTTCCGCAACTGCGGTGCCGGAAAGCCCTCCCGCGAAGCCGATTCGGGTGTGACCGTTTTCGATCAGATATTTTGTGGAAAGATAGGTGCCCTCCCGGATGCGGTCCCCGTGCACGGTGTCGAACGGACAGTTGTCGTAGGAGTTGACGAGCACGGCCTGACAGCGGCTCTGTTTGAGCTCTTCGAGCACCAACTCCTGCGAAGTGACCGATGCGAAAACGATTCCATCGGCAAAGATATCGCCCGCAAGCCGGATCGCCTGAAGCTCCTCGTGGATCTCCTCCGAGGTATTATACAGCGTCATCGTGTATCCTTCCGCACGGCATCGCTGATTGACCACCTCCGCCATCTTGGAATAAAACGGGTTGTTGATATCGGGCACCACCAGCATGATATTGCGGCTGTTATGGGTTTTCAGGCTCCGCGCCGTGCGGCTGGGACGGTAGCCCAGCCGGCTGATGACCTCCGCGATCCGCTCGGAGTTGGCGTTTCCGATGTGCGCGTTCCCGTTGATGTAACGGGATATCGTCGCAACGGAGACGCCGGATTCCCTCGCAATGTCCTTAATCGTAGCCATAAAAAAGCCTTTCATGTAAACGATTACATTTTTGGTTAAAGAAATTTTCCGTTTTGATTATAATAAATGCCGTCAGTTCCGTCAAGTATTTTCCTACTTTTTATTGAAATTTTGGTGATAATATGTTATCTTTTTTCTGGAAAAGGTCGGTCCTGCGGAAATATGTCCGTTTCCGCCCGCCGTAAAATCGTTTTCACGCCTTGCTTTAAAAGAAATGATAAAGGAACATGATGGAGGTGCCGGCATGAAAGCCTGGGAAATTGAGAAACTCTCGATCGGGAGCCAGATCCCTGTCCATTTCGAGGACGACACGAAGGAGCTCTGGGAGGAGCAGACCGGCGACACGGAGAAATACTGGGACGACGCCATCAAGATCTACTGGGGCAGCCGCGTTCCGGGCTCCCTTGCGAGGGATACGATGGCCGTCGCGGCCATTCAGGCGCAGGAAAACCGCGGATATAAAGTCAAGAATGCGGAAAACCTGCTTCTCTCCGGCTTCCGCGCCGTGACGGAGGACGACAGCGCCGCCTTACAGCGGGCGACCTATGAGCTCTTTGAGGCCTGCCGGAACGCTGAGAAGGATCCGGAGTCCGATTTTTGGAATTATACGCAGTACGAGAGCTTTGCCCAGTACGCGCAGGCAATTTCCTTCCCCGCTCCGGTAAAAATCGACATGGGCAAATCTTTGGAAGAAAAGATTCATGCCGGATGGCTTTCCCAGATCGTCGGCGGCGCCTACGGCACCTGCATGGAGGGTTACACGACCGACAACATCGAGAAGGCTTACAACGACGTGCGCCGGTACGTCCGGAAGCCGAATACGTATAACGACGACGTGACCTACGAGCTGGCCCTTCTCTGCGCCTACGAGCGCTGTGGAAAGGCCACCTCCTCCCGCGACATCGCCTACGAATGGCTCTCCCGGATCAGCTTCGGCTGGTCGGCGGAGGACATGGCCCTGCGGAACCTGCGCTGCGGACTTCTGCCGCCCGAGAGCGGCCGTTTCAACAACCCGTTCCGTGAATGGATCGGCGCTCAGATGCGCGGCGTCATTCTCGGCCAGATTTATCCCGGAAATCCCGCCAAAGCCGCCGAAGCCGCTTGGCAGGACGCGGAAATCTCCCACTACAACAGCGGCGTGCTGGGCGAGGTCTTCAACGCCCTGCTGTGTTCCATGGCGTTTTATGAAAAGAATCCGCGGAAGCTCGCCGAGGCCGCCGTCGCACTGATGCCGAAAGACAGCCAGTACGGCAGCGTCGTCCGCTTCGCGCTGGAATGCTGCAAAACCTCCTCCGGCTGGCTGGAGGCATGGCGCCCCTGCGAAAAAAAGCTCGAACATTACAACTGGGTGCACGCCTTCCCGAACGCGGCCGTCGAGGTCATCGCGCTCTGGTTCGGAAACGGCGACTTCACCGATATGCTGGAGATTTGTGGGCGCTGCGGCCGGGACGTGGACTGCAACGCGGCCCAGATCATGACGGTGTGGGGCACCGCTTTCGGCGCCGGGAACATCCCGCCCTACTGGACCGAGCCGATCGGCGACCGGCTGGATACCTATATGCGCGGCATGAAGCAGCTCAGCATCAAAAAGCTCTCCAAGCGCACCGCCGACGTCGCAAGGCTGCTGGCGGAGGAATAAAAACGTCAAATTTTATAACAGAAACCCCCGAATCCGCCGCTTTGCGGACCCGGGGGCTGTTTTCTATGATAAATCTCGTCGCGGAATTTCACTCCGCGTGATCTTTGCCAATCGTCTTTTTGACCTCCGCGGGAACGCCGGCGACCAGCGCACCGGCCGGGACGTCGTGAATGACGACCGCGCCGCTCGCGATCACCGCGTCGTCGCCGACGGTCACGCCCGGATTAATAAAGGCGCCGCCGCCGATCCAGACGCGGTTCCCGATTTTGATCGGAAAGGCGAGCTCCTCCCCTTTTGCGTTGACGCGCGCGTCCGCCTCCACCGGATGGGTGGCGGTGCAGAGCGTGGCGTTCGGGCCGATCCAGAC
>DAOSWK010000144.1:0-2145 GCA_035593545.1 Oscillospiraceae bacterium
ATCGGCAGCATTCCGGGCGCGGTCATCGGCGCGTTTATCATCGGCATCTGCGAGAACATCATCAAGGGCGGCAGCTCCATTTTCGGCATCTCCGGGAGCGGCTGGACCACGTTCTCCGACGCCTTCACGTTCGCGCTGCTGATCATCATCCTTGTCGTGAAGCCCACCGGTCTGTTCGGTGAAAAAGCCACGGATAAGGTTTGAGGGGGCGGAAGAGATGAAAAAGAAAAACAAAACCGAGCTCTGGATCGCCCTGTGCGCCATCGCGCTCGTTTACCTCGCGGTCTTCATCCTCGAAAAGACGGTCAATTCCGGCCACATCCTCTTTACTGTCCTCAAAAAAGGCGCCATCTATTCTCTGGTCGCCGTCTCCATGAACCTCCTGAACGGCTTTACCGGCCTGTTTTCTCTTGGTCAGGCGGGCTTCATGTTGATCGGCGCATATACCTATGCGATCTTTACCATGCCGGTTGCGGTCAAGGTCACCGATCAGGTCTATAAGTACTATGCCTGCGCCGTTCCGTTCGATACCGGCATCTTCGTCGGGCTGATTTGCGCGGGACTTGCCGCGGCGCTCTTTGCGGCGCTGATCGGTCTGCCGGTGCTGCGCCTCAAGTCGGATTACCTTGCCATCGCGACGCTCGGCTTTGCGGAGATCATCCGCGCCATCTTCCAGTGGGACGCGCTCGGCCCCGTGACGAACGGCGCCAACGTCATGCGCGAATACAAGGACCTGACGGACGTCACCATCCCCTTTACGGACATTCCGTTCCCGCCGACGCTCTATGTGTTTCTGGCGACGGGCATCTGCATCGCGCTGATCATGCTGCTCATCAACTCCTCCTACGGCCGCGCCTTTAAGGCGATCCGCGACGACGAGGTGGCGGCGGAGGCGATGGGCATCAACCTTTTTAAACATAAGGAAATGAGCTTCGTCATCAGCTCCTTCTTTGCAGGCGTCTCCGGCGCGCTGCTCGCCATGTACCAGTACACGGTGCAGGCGGCTCAGTTCAAGAGCGCCATGACTTACGAGATCCTGCTGATCGTCGTCATCGGCGGCATCGGTTCGATCTCCGGCTCCTGCATCGCGAGCTTCCTCTACATCGCGGCCTCCGAGTGGTGGCTTCGCGGGCTCGATATGGGCAAATTCCTCGGCATCGATTCCGCGACGATCTTCCGCTCCGGATTCCGGAAATTTGTCTTTTCGATCATCATCATGGTGATCGTGCTCTTCTTCTCCAGAGGCCTGATGGGCGACAGGGAGATCTCCTTCCGCGGGCTCGCAAAATTGTTCCAGCGGAAACCGGCTCCGGCCGACACGGCGAAAGGAGGCGGTACGGATGCCTGAAAACGTGCTTCGTCTCGAGAATGTGACCATGCAGTTCGGCGGCGTCGTCGCCGTCAACAACCTCTCTCTCGAAGTCAACCGCGGCGAGATCGTCGCGCTGATCGGCCCGAACGGCGCCGGTAAGACGACGGCTTTTAACTGCATCACGGGCGTCTATGAGCCGACCAACGGCCTCGTCACCTTTAATGGAAACCCGATCGTTGCGAACCATCCCCGCGGCAAGATGAGAAAGCTCTATGCGGGAGAGAACGCGAAAAACTATCTGAATCTCAAATCGATCCATCCGACGCCGGATCAAATCACAAAGCTCGGCATCGCCCGCACGTTCCAGAATATCCGTCTCTGGAAGAGCATGACGGTCTTCGACAACGTCCTGACTGCCAAACACATGCGGGCAAATCAGAACGTGTTTTCGGCCACGCTGCGCATCAGTTACAGCGAGGAAAAGCGCATGCGCGAGGAGACGGCCGCCCTGCTGGAGGAACAGAACCTCATGCAGTACGCGGACGAACTGGCCGTGAGCCTGCCCTATGGCTTGCAGCGCCGGTTGGAGATCGCAAGAGCACTGGCGACCGATCCGACGCTCCTCCTTCTGGATGAGCCGGCCGCCGGCATGAATCCGCAGGAGACCAAGGAGCTTGGCGAATTCATCGTGCAGATCAAAGATAAATACGACCTCACGGTCTTTATGATTGAGCACCATATGGATCTGGTTATGCAGTTTTCCGACCGCATTTATGTTATTGATTTCGGAAAGCTCATCAGCAGCGGAACGCCTGCCGTCGTGCAGGAGGATC
>DAOSWK010000063.1:0-9912 GCA_035593545.1 Oscillospiraceae bacterium
AGCTGGAACCTTTCGGCCGGCGTTCTGCGCGCGGGCGGCGACACGGCCTTCTGCGCGAGGGTCGACACCTATGTCACGCTGATTATGAAGTGCGGAATCGGGGCCTTCCTCGGACTGGTGCTTCGCCTTCCGGTGCTGATCGTCTATTTTGTCATGTGCAGTGAGGATCTCGTAAAGGGCATTCTGCTGCTGATCCGTTATCTCAAAGGAAACTGGCTGCATCACGGCCTGACCATCCCGCAATCTCAGATCGAGGCGGTGGAACCATGAGCTTTGTCCATCTCCATCTTCATACGGAATACAGCCTGCTGGACGGCGCCTGCCGTATCACCCAACTGATGCCAAAGATCAAAGAACTGAGGCAGAACGCCGTGGCGATCACCGATCACGGCGCCATGTACGGCGTGATCGACTTCTACCGGGAGGCGAAAAAATATGGCCTCAAGCCGATCATCGGGTGCGAAGTCTATGTCGCCAACCGTTCCCGCTTCGACAAGGTCAATTTACAGGACTGGAGCAACCATCTCGTCCTGCTCTGTGAGAACAACGAGGGCTACAAAAATCTGATCAAACTGGTTTCCGCCGGCTTCATCGACGGTTTCTACAAAAAACCGCGCGTGGATAAGGAGTTGCTCCGGACCTACCACGGCGGCCTGATCGCGCTTTCGGCCTGTCTTGCCGGCGAGATTCCGCGCAAACTCACTGAGAACGACTACGACGGCGCAAAAGAGGCGGCGCTGGAATTCCGGGAGATTTTTGGCGAAAACAACTTCTTCCTTGAGCTTCAGGACCACAGCTACGAGGAAGAAAAACATATTCTGCCGAACCTCGTGCGGCTTTCCAGAGAGACCGGCATTCCGCCCGTGGCGACGAACGACTGCCATTATCTCGACAGAGAGGACGCCCGCATGCAGGACGTGCTCATCTGCATCCAGACAAACCACACGGTCGGCGAGCAGAACGATATGGCCTTCCGGACCGACGAATTCTACGTCAAGTCCGAAGAGGAGATGCGCGCCCTGTTTTCCTATATTCCGGAGGCCGTCGAAAACACGCAGAAGATCGCCGACCGCTGCGAGATGAGCTTTGAATTCGGCAAGACGAAGCTGCCGGCTTTCCGCGCGCCGGACGGACGCGACAACGACGAATATTTTGAATCCATGTGCAGAGAGGGACTCCGCCGTCATTACGGGGAGAATCCGCCTCAGGAATATATCGACCGGATGAATTATGAGCTCGGCGTCATCAAACGCATGGGCTATGTTAACTACTACCTGATCGTTTACGATTTCGTTCATTACGCAAAAAGCATGGATATTCCGGTGGGGCCGGGAAGAGGCTCCGGCGCCGGAAGCATCTGCGCCTACTGCATCGGCATCACGGACATCGACCCGATGAAATATAACCTGCTGTTTGAGCGATTCCTCAACCCGGAGCGCGTCTCGATGCCGGATTTCGACATCGACTTTTGCTACGAGCGCCGGCAGGAGGTCATCGATTACGTCAACCGCAAATACGGCGAGGACCATGTCGCGCAGATCATCACATTTGGAACCATGGCGGCCAAGGCGGCGATCCGCGACGTCGGGCGCGCGCTCGGCATGCCGTACCAGAATGTGGACAAGATCGCGAAGCTCGTGCCGAACGACCTGCATATGACGCTCCGGAAGGCATTGGAGATCTCATCCGATCTGAAAGAGCAGTACAATGCCGACCCCAAGGTCAAAGAGCTGATCGACACGGCGCTCAAGGTCGAGGGCATGCCGCGTCATTCCTCGGTCCATGCGGCTGGCGTCGTGATCGCGCCGGAGCCGGTGACGAATTTTGTGCCGGTTGCGAAGCCGGAGGAATCTGTCGTCACACAGTTCACGATGACGATGCTCGAGGAGCTCGGCCTGCTGAAAATGGATTTTCTCGGCCTCCGGAACCTAACGGCCATTCGTGATTGCGAAAAAGCGGTTCAGAAAAAAGAGCCGGGGTTCGACATCACCAAAGTGCCGGAGGATGATCCGGCGGTCTACGAGATGCTCGGAAAAGGGCAGGCACAGGGGGTGTTCCAGTTCGAGTCTGCGGGCATGCGCAGCGTGCTCGTCGCGCTCGGACCGAAATCCATCGAGGATCTGACGGCCGTTATCTCGCTCTACCGCCCGGGCCCTATGGATTCCATCCCGAAATATGTCGAGAACAGCCATCATCCGGAGCGAGTCGTCTATAAACATCCGCTCCTTAAGCCGATTCTCGAGGTGACCTACGGCTGCATCGTCTATCAGGAACAGGTTATGGAGATCGTGCGAAAGCTGGCCGGCTATTCCTACGGCCGGGCGGATCTCGTGCGGCGCGCGATGTCGAAGAAAAAGGCCGACGTCATGGCGAAGGAGCGCGAGTATTTTATCCACGGCAAATACGCCGAGGATGGGAGTCTTGAACTGCCGGGCGCGGTGCGAAACGGCGTACCGGAGTCCGTCGCGAACGAAATTTTCGACGAGATGAGCAGCTTTGCATCCTACGCCTTCAACAAATCCCATGCGGCGGCCTATGCGACGGTCGCCTACCGGACCGCCTATCTCAAATGCCGCTATCCGGGCGAATATATGGCGGCGCAACTCTCGTCCGTACTCGACAATACGGACAAGGTCATCGAATATATCGGCGAATGCCAAAAGATGGGTCTCAATGTGCTTGGCCCGGATGTCAACCATAGCGAGATGGGCTTTATTTATGAGGAAAACGGTGTCCGCTTTGGCCTGTTGGCCATCAAGAACCTTGGGAAAGGCCTGATTGCCGGGATGCTCAAAGAACGGGAAGAGAATGGAAAGTATAAAAACTTTACAGATTTTTGCCGGCGGGTTTACGGTCGGGAGCTCAATAAACGCGCGTTGGAGAGCCTGATCCGGTCCGGCGCGCTCGATTCCCTTGCGGAAAACCGGCGTCAGATGCTCGACGGATACGAAAGCCTGCTCAGTGCGATCGATGCGGAACAGAAGAGCAATCTCTCCGGTCAGATGAGCCTGTTCGGAGGCCCGCAGGAGAGCGCGGCGGACAGCTTTGTTCTTCCGAAGGCGGCGGACTACTCGCTCCGGGAAAAATTGAGCATGGAGAAGGAGACGACCGGCCTCTATCTTTCCGGCCATCCGATGAACGAATACCGTTCGCTGGCGGAAAAACTCGGCGCCAATACTATTTTGGAGATCAAGACGATGGCCGCGGAAGGGGGAGCCGACGACCGCACGGTATTGATCTGCGCGATCGTGCTCACCAAGCGGATGAAGACCACCAAGAGCAACGACGTCATGGCATTTCTTACTGTGGAGGATATGACCGGCAGCCTCGAGGTGCTCGTTTTTCCGAAGGTGTTGGCCGCATACGGCGGCGTGCTGAATCTTAACGAGGCCGTCGTGATCGAGGCGAGGATCAGCTCCCGCGACGAGGAGGATACCAAACTCGTGGCCTCACGCTTTTTTGCGCCGGATGATGTGAAGAATGGGATTCCCTCCGCGAGATCCGGCGGATATTCTTCCGCCGAGCATGCTGGAGACGCCGGAAAATTCTCCTCGCCCCCGGCACCTTCCGCATCGGTGAGCAACAAGGGGCTTTATATCCGCGTACCGTCGCAGGAGAGCAGGGAATACCATAGAGCCATGGCGTTCCTCGCCGTTTTTTCCGGGCTGACGCCGCTTTATATTTATCTCTGCGATAAAAAACAAATTTTAAAAGCGCCTACCGCGCTTTGGGTGGATACCTCCGAAGGCGACGGTTATGTGATAAAAAGGCTCGCAAAACTGCTCGGGAAAGAAAACGTCGGGATGAAATAGAGACGAGTCCGCATAAAATAATGGCTGGGGAACCAATCCCGGCCATTTTTTTACCCCATCTTTTGGAATTTTATCCTTCCTTCTTGCAATAAAATGTAGAATCATATATACTTTTATATTATAATGACAGGCAGAGTCAAGCATCTTGTCCAGCATTCGGAGGTACAGAATGAAGGCAGCTTTGTGTGCAGCTTTGGCGTTTCTTCTCATGCTTTCTTTGACATCCTGTGGTTCTGACAGCTCGGATCCGGCATCGCTTCTCTCCTCCGAGGCGGAACTCTCCGTTTCGGTGGAGTCTTCTTTTAAGGAAGAATCCGTCCCCGAGGAGTCCTCTTCCGATACGATGGAGAATTCCTCCGGGCAAACTTCGGAATCGGCCTCCGTCGCCGCGGAAACGGAAGCCTCTTCGGCGGTTTCCTCGGAGGCGCAGAATCCCGTCTCCTCGGCGGCCTCTTCCGCAGCGGCCTCTTCTTCCGCGCCTGCCTCTTCGGAGACGGTTTCGGAAGAAGAAACCTCTTCGAGTACGGGGAAAAAGAGCTCCGTCTCCTCCTCCGACGAAGTTCGCGCTGTCTGGATCTCCTATCTGGAGCTCTATGATATGCTGTGCGGCAAGACGAAGTCCCAGTTCCGCAGCAAGATCGGCGCCGCTTTCGACAACGCCGTGGAGCTCGGGCTCAACACGGTTTTCGTGCATGTCCGCTCCCACAGCGACGCATTCTATGACTCCGATCTCTTTCCGTGGTCGGTCTACTGTACCGGAACGGAGGGGGAGGACCCGGGCTACGACCCGCTGGAAATCATGGTGGAAGAGGCGCACGAGCGCGGCCTTTCGATTGAGGCGTGGATCAATCCCTACCGTATCAAAGGGACGGCCGATACCTCGAAAATTTGTAAAAACAGTCCCGCCTACGACTGGCTCGGTACAAACAAGGTCGTCGTGCTCTCCGGCAGCGGGATTTATTATAATCCGGCGGATGAGGACGTGATTGAGCTGATCGTCGAGGGCGTCGAGGAGATCGTTCAAAATTACGACGTCGACGGCATCCATTTCGACGATTACTTCTATCCAACGACCGACAAGTCGTTCGACGAGGATGATTATGACGACTATCTGGACGACGGCGGCACAATGAGTCTCGCGGCATGGCGCCGGGACAACGTCAACCGCATGATCAAGCGCGTTTATAAGGCGATTAAATCGATCGACAGCGACTGTCAGTTCGGCATCAGCCCCGCCGGCAACATGGACAACAACTACAACACGCTGTACTGCGACGTCTATACATGGGTTCAGAACAAAGGATACGTCGATTATATCTGTCCGCAGATCTATTTCGGATTTGAGCACGGCACCATGCCGTATCTGGAGGTGCTTGAGACCTTCGACGAGATGATCTCCGTCTCCTCCGTGCGGCTGATCTCCGGCCTTGCGGCATACAAGATCGGCGTCAAGGATACCTATGCCGGCGACGGCGCCAAGGAATGGATCAGAAACAGCGATATTCTTGCGAGACAGGTGGATGCCGCGAGGGATGCGTCCCATTACGGCGGATTCGCCCTTTATACATATAGTTCCCTGTTCACCCCGTCTTCCGACGTGAAATCCGACGTGGCGGAAGAGTGCGATAATCTGGAGGACATTCTTTCCTGACATAACAGACAACAGAGATTTCTGAAACGAAAGGATCGCCAAACAGGATGAAACGATTGTTCCTGAATAAACGACTGACATTTCTGATACTTTGCATCACGCTCGCCCTTGCGATCGGCGGAATCGGCGCCTATGCGGCCGTCACCTGCGGGCTGCCCGGCCTTGATATTCTGAAGACTGCGGCCGAATCCGGGCTGAGCGAAGAGGAGGACCCGGATCTGTCGATTACGCCGTCCGAGTCCGACGATTCGGAGGAACCGGTGGTTGTCGTCCAGCCGACCGCCTCGGAGAGCGTGACGGAAATCGAGTACGACCGCCCCGACCGCATGATGGCGGTCACGCTGACGGCCGGCGTGGATTATTATACGGACTCCGCCATGACGGATGAGCAGATCATGGCCTCCGTCGACACCGCGCTTCAGGATGCGGACGGTCTCGGCGCAAATACCGTCATCTTTGACACGACGTTCGGGGACAAGGTGCTCTACCGCTCGAGCGGAATGCCTCAGGCGGAAGTGACCTTCGATATTTTGAATTACGCCGTGTCGAAGGCGAAGAGCATGAATTTTTATGTCTATGTCATTTACGACATGCTGCTGACCAATCAGGACGGTGCCGCGGTTTCCGTCGATTATGCGGACCGCGATCAGATCAAGCTGATCGATTCCAACCTCCGTCAGCTGGCCGACAGCTACGACATCGACGCCATTCTTCTTGACGACTTCACCATCGTCCAAGACAGCACGACCTATCAGGATTATACGCAGTTCGGGGGCGGCATCGGCTACGAAAACTATCTGCGTTCCACGACCGAATCCGCCGTGGAGACCGCCTATGCCAGCATCAAAAAGAGCAATCCTGCCGTGGAGGTCGGCCTGATGGTCGATCCGGTCTGGGCAAACAGTACGAGCCTTTCGGAGGGCAGCGATACCGAAGCGGATTGGGAGAGCTACGGCGACGGCTGCGCCGACACGAAGAAATTTGTGGAGAACGGATATGCCGATTTTGTCGCCGTGAAATGCCCGTATGCCATCGGCAATACGAGCGTCTCCTTCACGGACTATCTGACTTGGTGGAACGGCGTTGTCGCGGATGAAGTTCCGCTTTATGCGTTCCAGTATGCCAACAAGGCCTGCACGTCGGAGAAAGGCTGGTCGGAGCCGGATGAACTTTCGGAACAGGTCATCGCGGCGGAGGAACTCTCCGGTTTCTGCGGCAGCATGTTTGATTCGCTCTCCGCGCTGAAAGCAAATCCGGAGCAGTCCACCGACGCGCTGATCCAATATTTGACCGATCAAACAGACCCGAGTTTCCTGCTGACGCAGCTCGAAATGACTCGTCCTGCTAAGACCACCTATTCCACCTTTGAAACGTTGGCCATCTTTGCCGGCGCTTCCGATATCAATTTCCCGCTCACGATGAACGGCGAAGAGGTGGAGCGCGACGAAAACGGCGCGTTCTTCCTCCGGATCGATCTCGAGCCGGGCACCAACACCTTCACTTTCGCGCATAAGGAAAAGACGATCACCTACACGATCACGCGCCAAGTGCAGATCATCAAGGAGATTTCGCCGCTCGGCAACGTCACGATCAACGGCGGCATGGAGATCACGATCTCGGCCACCGCCTACGAGGGCGCCTCGCTTACGGCGACGCTCGGCAGCACGAGCGTCACGCTGACGGAGAGCAAGGAGGACGACGATGACACCGATAACGAGTCCACCTACGTCCAGTATAGCGGCACCATCACGGTTCCGGCGTCTACCGCCTCCGTGCAGAAGCTCGGCAACATCATCGTCAATGCCACATGGGAATCCTCCTATTCGGAAAGCGCGACCGGAGCGTATGTGACCGTCGCCGCAAAGGCGGGGGACGGCGACCTCGTAAAGGTTACCGCCAGCTCTGCGGAGACCTTCCCGACAACGACCCTGAACGATCTTTCGGATTACGACTGCTATCCGCTGCCGAAGGGCGCGCTCGACTACACCGACGGCGACGAGATTGTTTATAAAGAAGGGGACAGCACCTTTACTTATTACAACCTCCAGTCCGGCCAGAGGGTATATGCGGAGGACATCACCTCAGCGGACAGCGAGGACCTCGGCGGCAACAGCATCAACGGCGTGACCGTCAACGCGAACAGCCGCTATACCTATGTCATCTTTAACATGGATCAGAAGGTCTCGTATGTCGCAAAATACACGTCGAGCGCTTTCACGATCGATTTTCAATATACCTCCGATGTGCCGGACAATCTTTCCCTGACGAAGAATCCGCTCTTCAGTTCCGCCAATTGGAGCGGCACGAAGGTTTCGCTCAAATTCAATACGACCAACGGCTTCCTCGGCTATTACGCCTATTTCGATGGGGACGACCTGATTTTCCGCTTCAACAATCCGACCGGCGAATCGAGCGTCGACGGGGTGACCGTCGTCGTCGACGTGGGTCACAGCAAGCTCGGCGTCGGCGCGCTCGGATTCCTCTCCGCCTACGGAGAATATGAGATCAACCTCGCGGTCGGCGGCTACCTCAAAAAGGAGCTCAAGAGCCGCGGCGCAACGGTCTATCTGATGGATACGGAAAGCCAGCGTCCGTCGCTCGCGGACCGCGTCGCCTATGCGGAATCCGCGAAGCCGCTCGTCTTTGTCAGCGTCCACTGCAACTCGAGCACAAGCAGTTCCGGAAAAGGGACCGAGTGCTGGTATTTCAACCGCTTCTCCTCTTCGCTTGCCTCGTATTTCTCCGACGCGGTCTCCGATTCCCTCAATACGACCAATCGCGGCCCTATGATCGGGCGATATTACGTTACGCGCGTCTCCCAGTACGCGGCGGTGCTCGGCGAGCTTGGCTTTGTCAGCAACGAGAGCGATTACTATAAGCTGATTAAATCCTCCTATCAGAAGGATATTGCCGATGCCATCGCGGATGCGATAGAGAGCTATCTCGGCGCCGTCGGAGACGATGGAAACTACAAATACGGCACGCAGTATGTCGGCGAGAAGTCCTCGGTTCCGGACGACGACTATGAGGAGCCGGAGGAGGAGGCGGAGAGCAGCTCTTCCGCGGCATCCTCCTCCAAGGCGGAGAGCAGTTCCTCCGCGGCATCCTCTTCCAAAGCGGAAAGCAGTTCTTCCGCGGCATCCTCTTCCAAAGCGGAGAGCAGTTCCTCCGCGGCATCGTCCTCGAAAGCGGAAAGCAGTTCCTCTGCGGCCGAATCATCTTCCAGCGGGGAAGAACATTCCTCCGAGAGCAGCTCGGAGCCGGATTCCGAAGGAGATTCTCTTTCCGAAGAGGAAACGTCTGCCTGAGTCCCCGGCCGTTCCGTCGACGTTTCCCGGAAGGCCGGCGGGCAAGAAAGGTTTTCTCCCAAAGGGGGAATCCAAAGATATTTTCTTGAAATCAGCAGGAACACAGGACACCGGATACGTTTTTAAAGGATGATACAAACAGAATTTTTCCGCCGCGGCCTCATAGGGACCGCGGTATTTTTTTATCCCGTCTCTCATATTTTTGGGAGGAACGGGGGATGGGATGATGAGAAGAAAGACTTTAAAATGGATAGCAGGCTCTTTGGTCATGCTGCTTTTGCAGATTCCCTTCGTCTGTCGGGATGTGCCGCTGCTGTTCTTTCGTTTGATGTCGGAAAGCCCGCTTGCATGCGGTACGGTGACCAGCGGATACGGTCTGCGGATTGCGCCGATCCGCGGAGGAATCGAATTTCACAAAGGCGTGGATCTTTCCGCGCCGGAGGGCACGCCGATCACCGCCATCGCGGACGGAACGGTCATAGAAATCGGCTACGGCTCCGGGTACGGCAACTATATCGTGCTCCAGCATAAGTGTAACGTGAAAAGCCTTTACGCCCACTGTTCCGCTATTTTTGCGGAAAAGGGAGATAAAGTCGGTCGCGGCGAAACCATCGCGGCGGTGGGCTCCACCGGACTTTCCACCGGCAGCCATCTGCATTTACAGATCGAGTATCGGGGCAAAACAATCCCGCCGAGAAAGGCGGTGCGCTATTGATTTCCTTTCGGATCGGACGGACGAAAATAACGATTTCGCCCTATTTTTTTGCGCTTCTGACGCTGTTTTTGCTTGTGGACCGCAGCGGGCTTGCCGGGATTGCGCTCACCTCCATGGCGGTGCATGAGGCGGCACATCTTTTGGCGGCATGGATAGCCGGGGATCCGCCGGCCGCTCTGCGCTTCTCCGTCTTCGGCATGGTGCTGCGTCAGGAGGCGGAGATCCCGCTCAAAAGCCATATCCTGATTTGCCTCTCCGGCCCGGCCGCGAATCTCCTTCTGGCGGCCGCCTTCTTTGCGGCGGGGAAGACATCGGCGGCCGCCGTCAATCTGCTGCTCGGCCTTTTCAGCCTGTGCCCGATGCGCTCCACGGATATAGGCAGCATCCTTTCCACCCTGATGCCGGAAAAAGTCTTTTCCGTTCTCA
>DAOSWK010000064.1:0-9775 GCA_035593545.1 Oscillospiraceae bacterium
GTGCGGCAGATCGACGACGCGCTCCGGTCCGGGGCGGTCTCGATGACGAGACTGGCCCTCGGCGGCCAAGCGGATCTCGGCGTGACGATCGACAGTCTCCGTGAGCACAGCGAATCCCTGCTTGCCCAGCGCAGCCGGATGCTGATGGCCGCGGGCTATTCCGCCGATTATACGGATGTCACTCCCTTCTGCCCGATCTGCGACGATACCGGAAGAAAACCGGACGGCACGCTCTGCTCCTGTTACAAGGAGGTCTGCCGGGCGGAGGCGCTGAGGGAACTGGATGCCAATTCCGGTTCCTCCGACTGCTCCTTTGAAAATTTCAGCCTCGAATATTACCCAAAAACCAAAGGCCCAAACGGCGTCGTCGCCTATTCAAAAATGTGCCGGGTATTTGAAAATTGCCTTCATTATGCGGAAAACTTTACGATGGATTCTCCCAGCATCCTGATGAGCGGCAGAACCGGACTTGGCAAGACCCACCTCTCCCTCTCCATCGCGAAGCTCGTGATCGCCAGAGGCTTCGGCGTCGTCTACCAGAGCGCCCAGACGATGCTCTCGCGGCTGGAGAAGGAGCACTTCTCCCGGGACGGCTCCGGCGAGCCCTATCTCGACAACCTGATCGGCTGCGACCTGCTGATTGTCGACGATCTCGGCGCGGAATTTGCGACGGCCTTTACCGTCTCCGCCGTCGGAAATCTGATCAACGAGCGTCTGGTGGAACACCGTCCGACCATTCTTAATACAAACTGCGACGAGAACGACTTGATGCGGCTCTACGGAGAGCGCACCGCCAGCAGGCTTCTCGGCGGCGAATATGCCAAGCTGTTTTTCTATGGCTCCGACATCCGTCAGATCAAATAAGTAGAGGAGGCTTTTCTTATGATGATCCGTCCCGCAAAGGAAGCGGATATTGATGAAATCATGCCCATCGTTGCAAAAATCAAAACCGGATATTTTGAAAAGAACGGCATCCCCCAGTGGACCGGCAGCTATCCCTCCGAGGACATATTCTTTGACGACCTCGACGCCGGACACCTGTTCGTCCTCTGTCAAGAGGATCTGCTGATCGGCTTCGTGAGCATCGGCTTCGAGCCGGAACCGGATTATGCGGAAATCGATGGGAAATGGCTCAACGACGAGCCTTACGCGGTCGTTCACCGTCTTGGCATCGACCCGGACTGGCACGGCTTCGGGTTCGGCGGGAACTTGCTCACCATGGCTGAAAAGCTCTGTGAGCAGCGGGAAATCCGGAATATCCGCGCCGATACGCATCACCAAAACGCCGCCATGAAAAAAAACTTCGAGGGTGCCGGTTTCCAGTTCTGCGGCGTGATCACGCTCAAGGGCGCGGGCGACGAGGCCGACTTGCTCCGCGACGCCTACCAAAAGGTGATTCTTCCGCCGCCGGAAACCGTCCCGAATAGGGCGCACCGGCACTAACGCATACTTTCGATGCAAAGCATCGAAAGTAACGCTGGGAATTTCCCTGCGGCACCCTATAGGACGGTGCCGCTGCTACGCACCGGGAAATTCCGTCGTGCCTCCAACCTGAACCATTTCTCTGTGGTACCTTATGGAACGGTGCGGCCGCCAAGTCGCCGGAAAGCTCCGCCATACCTCCAACCTGAGCCATTTCTCTGTGATACCTTATGGAACGGTGCCGCTTGATACACCGGAAAATTCCGTCGTATTCTAAAACATCTCTCTATTATGCTTTGTGGGACGCGCTGTTGCCGATGCGCCGGAAATTCCGGCAGTTTCAAAAAATAAACGGACGGTGGAATCTCCATCGTCCGTTGTTTTTTGTTTAAAATTTCTTTCAGGAGCGTTTCGGCAAGGCTTCGGGATCTTATTCCAGATCGCCGTCGTCGGCGCCTTCAAACTTGCCGCGGGACATCTGTTTCAGATAGGCGTTGATAAAACCGTCGATATCGCCGTCCATCACGTCGGAGATATTTCCCATCTCATAGCCCGTGCGGTGGTCTTTGGCGAGCGTATACGGCATAAAGACATAGGAACGGATCTGGCTGCCCCATGCGATCTGTTGCTGAACGCCCTTGATGTCCTCGATCTTCTCGAGGTGCTCGCGCTCCTTGATCTCGAGGAGCTTGGATTTGAGCATCTGCATGCAGACCGCGCGGTTTTGATACTGGCTGCGCTCGATCTGGCTGCAGACGACGATGCCGGTCGGGATATGGATCAGGCGGACGGCGGAGGAGGTCTTGTTGACCTTCTGGCCGCCGGCTCCGGAGGCGCGGTAGACCTCCATCTTGATGTCCTCTTCGTTGATTTCAATGGTGTTGTCGTCGGAAATCTCCGGCATGACTTCCAGAGACGCGAAAGAGGTGTGCCTTCTGCCGGAGGCGTCGAACGGCGAGATGCGCACGAGGCGGTGAACGCCGTTTTCCGATCTCAGAAAACCATAGGCGTTCTCGCCCTCGACCATGACGGTCGCGCTCTTGAGACCGGCCTCCTCGCCGTCAAGCCAGTCGACGAGGGTGTATTTGAAGTTGTGGCGCTCGGCCCAGCGGGTATACATGCGGTAGAGCATCTGGCACCAATCCTGTGCCTCGGTGCCGCCCGCTCCGGCATGAAACGTCAGAATCGCGTTGTTGGCGTCGTATTCGCCGGTCAGCAGCGTCGAGAGGCGCAGGGCGTCCATCTCGGATTCCAGCTTGTCCGTCCCGGCAAGAGCCTCCTGATACAGTTCCTGATCGTCGCCCTCCATCGCGACTTCGACGAGCGTCATCGCATCGTCGTAGGCGTTTTCGAGCCGTTGATAATCTTCAAGGGTGGCTTTCATGCGGCTCTGGCGTTTGAGTACCTGCTGGGAAGTCTCCACATCGTCCCAGAAACCGTTCTCAGCAGTTTGTTCTTCGATTTTGCTCAGTTCTCCCTTAATCTTTTCGATGCCGAGGGCATCGGCCAGATCGTCGATCTGCGGTTTCAGGGAAAACAGTCGCAGACGAAGTTCTTCGAGTTCCAGCATAAAAGGTGACCCCTCCGGATAAAAACTTGCGCGGATACAGGCGCGCAGCATAAAAGTAATTATAAATGATTTGTGAAAAATAGTCAAAGATATTCTTAACATTTCAAAAAAAGTTTGCTTTTGTCTTCCAGAAAGTTATAATAAATTTTAGATATAAATTTTGCCTTTATGAAAGGAAGTTCTATGGACCGCTATCTCGGCTCGAAATGCCCCTACTGCGAAAAAGAATTTCAGCCCGGCGACGACATCGTTGTCTGCCCCGACTGCGGGACGCCGTATCACCGCTCCTGCTGGCAGGAGCACGGCGTCTGTGTTTACCAAGACCGCCACGGCTCCTATGAATGGAAGCCGGAGCTGCCCTTCCATGCCGCCGACCCTCAGAATACCGAAACCGCCTACTGCCCGAACTGCGGCGCACCCGTCGCGCCGGACGCCAAATTCTGCCCAAGCTGCGGCACCACGTTCGGCCAAACGAGTTCCGCCGGACAGCCGTCCCCTTTTGGCGGCTCCTACGCGGGACAGGCCGGCGTGCCCGGCACGGCTGCGTTTTCGCCGGATGTCCGCGTCTTTGGCGATGAGGAGCCCATCGGCGATTTCCCCGCGAAGGAGTATGCCGCTTTCGTCGGAAAAAATCAGCGGTATTTTCTGCCTCGCTTCAAGCTCTTCTCGGAGGGCAGGCACAACAGCTTCAATATTGCCGCCTTCCTGTTCGGCTATCTCTATCTTTTCTACCGCAAAATGTATGGGCTCGGCGCCGTGGTGCTCCTGCTGACGTTTTTGCTTGATCTTCCCTCGCTGGCCGCCTCCTATGCCGATCTCCAGCAGGCTCTGATAAATGCCGGCGCTCTCTCCGGAGCCGTTTTCAGCATCCCGAACGATCAGCTTCTCTCTTCGCTCTCGACGGTGGGCGGCATCCTTCTTTGGTGCATCAAGGCTGGGTTGCTGGTGCTTGCCGACCGCTACTATTTCCACTTCTCCACCGCCAAAATCCGCTCTTTGAAAGAGACTTATCCGGAAAGCGGCATGTACGAGGCCGGCCTCCTGCGCAAAGGCGGCACCTCGGTGGCTCTGGTGATCCTGTCCATCATCGTCATCGCGGCCGCTTCCTATGTGCCTTTTTACATGCTTGTCTCGTCGCCGCTCTTTGACCTCACGAAATTCGTGGAATTCGCGACCTCGTACGGCGCGGCCTGAATTCAAGCGCTTTCCCGGCAAAAAACGCCGGAAAATGATTGACAAGGATTAACACCCTTGTTATAATTGTAACGTTGCCCGCTTATATAGAGGGCGGGAACACATCCTTGCTCCGGAACACCGGGGCCAAAGTCCAAAAGGAGGTGCAAATCATATGGCAAAACTCACGCAAAGCTATGAAACCGTTATTGTTTTCAGCTGCAAAGATGAGGAAGCTGTCCCGGGTCTTGTGGAAAAGTTCACCAACCTGATCGCCGAAAACGGTACCGTCGACGGCGTTGAGGAATGGGGCAAACGCAAGCTCGCCTACTCCATCAACTATGAGACCGAAGGATATTACGTGCTGATCAACTTCACGAGTGTCCCTTCGTTCCCGGCTGAGCTCGACCGCAACTACAACATCACCGACGGTGTGATCCGTTCGTTGATTGTCGCAAAGAACTAAGGAGGCGTCGCTATGAACAGAGTCGTATTGCTCGGAAGACTCGCTGCCGATCCTGAACTCCGCACCACCGGCACCGGCATTTCCGTTTGCAGCTTTACCATCGCCGTCGACCGCCCGTACACCAAAGCGTCCGAGCGTCAGACCGATTGGATCGACATCGTCGCCTGGAGAAACACAGCGGAGTTCATCTGCAAATACTTCCAGAAAGGCAAGCCCATCATCATTGAGGGAACCCTCCAGACAAGAAACTGGGAGGATAAGAGCGGCCAGAAACGGAAATCCGTCGAAGTGGTCGCCGACAATGCGGAATTCGTCCCCGGCACAAAAGACGGCGGAACTTCCACGTCCGGCCGTCCCGATACGCATACGGATTTCGCCCCGCCGGTTGCGGATCCCGCCCCGGTGGCATTCTCCAACGGTGAGGCCGAAGATTTTACCGTCGTGGAAGACGACGATCTGCCCTTCTGAGTTGCAGAACATCGAGTAACGAATTCAATAAGGAGGATTAGCATGGATAGACCCGAACGTCCGGAAAGACCCGGCAACCGCAATCGCCGGCCCAAGAAGAGAGTTTGCGCATTCTGCGCCGACAAGATCGAAGAGATCGATTATAAAGACGTCCCGCGCCTCAGAAGATTCCTTTCTGAGAGAGGCAAGATCATTCCGAGAAGAGTGACCGGAACCTGCGCCCGTCATCAGAGACAGCTGACCGTCGCCATTAAGCGCGCCCGCCATCTCGCCTTCCTGCCCTACGTTTCCGACTGATTGATCCAACAGATCTCCGCCTTCCCTTTTGGGAGGGCGGTTTTTTTATCGGAAACGCCTGTTCGTCGGGAGAGCCGGGTCCTCCTCCCCTACTCGAAGGTGCGGAATTCATACCCCCTGCTGCGGAAAGCCTCGATCAGTGTGGGGAGCGCCGCCGCCGTGGCCGTCCGGGTATCGTAGTCATGCAGGAGGACGACCACTGTGTCCTTTCCCTTCGCGCCGGTCAGCACCCTCCGAACGATCTCATAGGCGGAAATGTACTGGTTGACGCTGTCGGTGCCGTCGACGTTCCATGCGCAGAGCGTCAGTCCCTCCGCCTCGATCTCGGCGAGGATCTGTTTCATCAGCGCCGGGGTGGCGGTGGAGTTTTCTATGCCGCCTGGCAGACGGATGACCTTCGGACTCTTTCCCGTGACCGATTCGATCCAGATCCGCTCCGTTTCGATATCCGTTTTCCACGCCTCCAAAGAGGAATAGATGTCCGCGTATTTATGCGACCAACTGTGCAGGCCGATGGCATGGCCGGCCATCGAGATACGCAGCAGGCGGCAGTTGGCTTCGTAGCTGTCCGGGCCGATGACGAAAAACGTCGCCTTCACGTCATATTTCTCCAAGACGCCGAGAATGTCCTCCGTAATCTCGGAAGGCCCGTCGTCGAAGGTCAGGTAGACCGTCTTCTGCACGGATTCCGCCTTCCCGGCACTTTCTCTTCCGGCGACAAGCGCATAGCCCTTTTTCCCGATCAGAATCAGCGCCGCCAGAACCAGAAGTGCCGCCGCCGTGCGGATGACCGCCGTCCTCAGCCTCGTAACCCCAAAAAGCCGTATCAATGCCGCCGCCTCCCCCAGACCAGATTCCGAAGAAATCCTATGCGGCGGGGGATTCTTTCTTGACACGCAACAGGGCGCCGGCTATAATTGACGGGAATGAGTCCAAGGGAGGGCATTATTTTGCAGCCTTTTTCTGAAATTACGGCGGAGGCGCTTTCCGGCGTCCGCTTTATTCTTACCGATATCGACGACACGATCACCAACGGCGGCAAACTGACCGCCGAGGCCTACGGCGCCATGTGGAACCTGCATGAGGCGGGATTCGGCGTCGTACCGGTTACGGGCAGGCCCGCCGGCTGGTGCAGCCTGATCGTCCGGGAATGGCCGGTTGCCGGGGTCGTGGGGGAAAACGGCGCCTTCGCTTTCTATCTGAGCGGCGGAAAGTTCCGCTCCCTGCTCCACCCGAACGTCGCCGATGATGCGAGCACGAGACTTCAGGCGGTCACGGACGCCGTGCTCAAAGCCGTTCCGGGCTCAAGGGTGAGCTCGGATCAATTTTCCGGGATCTACGAGCTTGCGATCGACTACTGTGAGGACGAGCCCCGACTCCCGCTCTCCGACGCCGAAAAAATCGCGGAAATCTGCCGTTCCCTCGGTGCGGAGGCAAAGATCAGCTCCGTCCATGTCGACACCTGGTTCGGTGACTACAACAAACGCGGGATGGCGCTCCTCTTCTTTAAGGAAATCCTCGGCGTGGAGGACCCCAAGCGGCAGATTCTCTATTTCGGCGACTCGCTTAACGACGAACCGATGTTTGAATATTTTCCGCTCTCCTGCGGCGTGGCGAACATCCGGCGGTTTGAGCACGCCTTCTCTCACCTGCCGTCCTTCGTGACGGAACGTGAGGGCGGGTACGGCTTCGCGGAAGCGGTGAACGTGGTTCTCAAGAAACGAAAGCATTGACGAAAAAACGCCGGCGATCTTTCGGACAATAGAATAAAAAAAGCGGACGATCCGGCTTTATGCCTTCCCGTCCGCTTTTTTTATTTTATGGAACTTTTATCGCCGGGGCATCGGGAACCTCCCGCCCGCTTTTTCTCCCGGCGGATCTGTTATAAACCGCAAAATCGTTTCGGGTGACCCGAAACCAAAAACTTGCTCAATTACCCGGCTCCAGCAGGCCGTAGTTCTCATCGTTGCGGCGATAGACGACGTTGATCTCGTCGGTCTCCTCATTGCGGAACATGAAGAAGCTGTGGTCGAGCATGTTCATCTGGAGGATGGCCTCCTGTACGTTCATCGGTTTAAGCGGGAAATGCTTGATCCTGACGACGCCGTAGTCCTCGGGCGTGACCTCGTCGTTAAAGGACGGCTGGAAGGTGCCGGTACGGAACTTTGTCTCCAGTCTCGTCTTGTTGCGGGTAATCTGTTTGGTCAGCGCATCGGATACCGCTTCCAGGGAATCCATCCGGTCGGAGGTCGTTTTCTCTGCCCGGAAGAGCATACCGCCGGACGTGATGGTCACCTCAACCGTCTCTCTGCCGTTCTGATTGGAGACGGTGACGACGGCATCGGCGCTCTCGCCGAAAAAGCGATCAAATTTTTTGATCTTCTTTTCGCAGCGCTCTCTGAATTCGTCCCGGACCGCGGTGTTGCGTGAAGTGATCCTGATGTTCATAATTCTGCCTCCTTTTTAGGCGGAACGCGGCGGCTTCGAAAAGACCACCGCTTTTCTTCCACCGTTTTCATTATACCATATCGGTTGGAGGCGATTCCATTCACGAATTTTACTAAAATGTGAATCCTTTGTTATGCTCGACGACGAATTTTAAAAAAGAGTGTTTACCTTTGAATTCCGACGTGATATATTTATATTGTTGTGGTCTGGAAAAGACGGAAACGGGTGCCGGAATTTTTTTCCGACACCCGTTTTTTGACAATATTCAAAATTTTTTGCGTCGTTGCCCTCAAGGGAGGTACGGGATTCTCTCCGCGGCCGGAAAGCATGCCCGCGATTTCCCTCCGAAGTGAAAAAGCTCGCCGTCGTCCGCATTTTCCTAAAGAAACCTATTCTTCGACAATCTCCCCGCCGGCGACCACCATGACGGGTTCCGCATAGACGGAGAAGGGATCGTCGTCGAAAACGACAAGATCCGCATCCTTGCCCGGCTCGATGGAGCCGACGCGGTCCGCGATGCCGCAGATCTCGGCCGGAACGATCGTGATGGCGGCGAGGGCGTCCTCCCGGCTCATGCCGCCGCGGACGGCGATGCCCGCCGACAGGGCGAGAAAACGCTCCGGCACCTCCGGATGATCCGTACAGATGGCGACCGGGATACCGGCCTCCGCAAGCTCCGCCGGGTTGCAGTCGTCCATATTGGCAAGCTCCGGCTTCGTGCGCGTGCCGATCATCGGCCCCGCGACGACCGGGATGTGCTTCGCGGCGAGCTGATCGGGGGCGAGCCAGCCCTCCGTGCCGTGGATGATGACCGCGTTCAGATGGAATTCCTCGGCGATGCGGACGGCTGTGAAGATATCGTCCTGCCGGTGCGCATGGAAATGGGCCTGCACGGTGCCCTCCAGCACCTCCTGCAAAGACTCGGCTTTCATATCGAAATCCGGCGGATCGACGTCGTCGTCCTCCTCGCTCGCCTGCATGTCCTCGGCGTAGCGGCGGGCCTTCATCAGCTGTTCGCGGATCACGGCGGCGGTGGCCATTCTGGTGGCGGGCGTCTCCCCGCGCTGGCGGTATGTATTGATCGGGTTTTCGCCCAAGGCGAATTTCATCGCGAGCGGGCAACGGATGATTCGATCCTCCATCGTGGCGCCGTAGGTCTTGAGCGCGAGCATCTGCCCGGCAACCGCGTTGGCGCTGCCCGGCCCTGTGACGACCGTGGTGACGCCGGCCTCGAGCGCCTCCCGGAATGCCCGGTCCGCCGGATTGACGGCATCGACGGCGCGGAGCTGCGGCGTGGCGGGATCGGTATCCTCGTTGCCGTCGTCCGCATCCTGACCTTTGCCGTCCCCCCACATGCCGATATGGGAATGGGCGTCGACAAAGCCCGGGTAGACCGTCGCGCCCTGAAGATCGACGGCGTCCTCCTCCTTCGGCAGAAAGTCCGAAGGCCCGACGTCGAGGATCTTTCCATCCCGCACGAGGATGAAGCCGTTTTCAATTTCGGGCCCCGCGGACGTGTGGATCCGGGCATTGTAGAAAAGCATCGTCTCATCCTTTCAAAAAAGGGTATCGCCGGAAGCAATACCCTTTGTCTTACTGATCAATCGTCATAGAAACCGCGGTTTTTATTTTTTGTGCGGCGGTTCTGGGAACCTCTGCGGCTCTCGATGACATCCTTGAGATCATCCATCTTTTCGTCGCTGCACTGCTTATAGCGGTTCATCATGTCCTCAAAGGACAGATTTTGATTCTGGTTCCGCGGACGGAACTCGAAGCTGTCGGTTCCGGGCCCGGAACGAGAACGGTCCTGACGCGGCGGGCGATCTCTGAACGGACGCTGCGGCTGATCCTCCGGGGGCTCCTCCGCCTGCTTCATGGAGAGGCTGATCTTGCCGTCCGGCGAAATGCCGAGAACCTTCACTTTCACCGTC
>DAOSWK010000065.1:0-3927 GCA_035593545.1 Oscillospiraceae bacterium
AGATTCCGGCCAACATCATTCTCGCCGACCAGTTCAATCGGTTCGTCGACGGCTTCTCCATCGGCTCCAACGACCTGACGATGCTGGTGCTCGGCTGCGACCGCGACAACGACACCGTCTCTCACATCTTCGACGAACGCAACCTCGCCGTCAAGCGCGCCGTCAAGCATTTGATCGAAGCGGCCCATAAGGACGGCAAAACCGTCTCCATCTGCGGACAGGCGCCGAGCGTCTATCCGGAATTCGCCGAGTTCCTCGTGCGTTCCGGCATCGACAGCCTCTCCGTCAACCCGGACCGCGTCAAATTCACCCGCAAGATGGTCGCCCAAGTTGAACAGCGCATCATGCTGGATGCCCTCACCAACCGCGGCCGCGTGCTCGACACCGACGTGATCTGGTGATCCGTTTTTTCCAAAAAGACATAAAAAAGAGACTGCCGCAGATTCCGGCAGCCTCTTTTTATTTGGCAAAAAACAGGCGGCCCCTTTCGGAGCCGCCCGCTTTATTTTATCTCTTTGACTCAATAATTCTCGGCGCGGAGCTGGAAATAGGCCTGCGGATGTCCACAAACCGGGCAGATCTCCGGCGCATTTTCGCCGATGTGGATATGGCCGCAGTTGGAGCATTTCCAGATCACGATGGAGCCTTTTTTGAAGACTTCGCCGTTCTTGACGTTCTCCAAAAGCTTGAGGTAGCGTTCCTCATGGAGCTTCTCAATCTTGGCAACGCCCTCGAATTTGGCGGCGATTTCGTCGAAGCCCTCTTCTTTGGCTTCCTTCGCAAACGTCGCGTACATGTCGGTCCACTCGTAATGCTCGCCGCCGGCGGCGGTGACAAGGTTCTCGGCCGTGGTCTTGATTTCCCCGCCTACAAGGTATTTATACCAGAGTTTGGCGTGTTCCTTTTCATTGCCGGCGGTCTCTTCAAAAATATCCGCGATTTGATTAAAGCCTTCTTTTCTTGCCTTGCCGCTGAAATAGGTATATTTATTTCTGGCTTCAGATTCGCCCGCAAAAGCGGTCATCAGGTTTTTTTCAGTTTTGCTGCCTTTGAGTTCCATAACATACTCTCCTTTTCATAAGTTCAATTTTATTCTTCCATAATCGGAACAAAGTCTACGGCGCCGTGTTTGCAGACCGGGCAAATAAAATCTGCCGGAAGGTTTTCCCCTTCATAAATATATCCGCAGATCACGCAGCGCCAGCCCTTAATGGCCTTGGTCGGTTTAAATTTCGGTTTGATGTTTTCCTGATAATAGGTGTAGGTGACGGAATCGCCGCTGCCTAAAACTTCCGCGTCATCGATGTCCACAATAAACATCACATGGGTGCCGAGGTCGATCTCCTGCACGACCGTGCCTGAAAATACGGCGTTGGTGTGCTCGGTCAGGTGGAGGATGCCGTTCTCTCCGCGTACCGTGCCCGAAAGCCCTTCAAATTTGTCCGCGTCTTTGCCGCTTTGGAAACCGAAACGCTTAAAAAGATCGAACGGCGCGCTGGTATCCAGTACGGATACGCTGAATTTCCCGGTCTTTTGAATCATTTCGCACGTCAGATTCAGTTTGTTGATCGCAATACTGCCGCGGAGCGGATTGCTTGTCACCTGGGAAAAGGTGTTGATGATACAGCCGTTGTCCTTTTCACCGTCCCTTGCGCTCAAAACAAAAAGGCCGTAGCTGATTTTGAATAATGCTTTATTATCCATGATCCTTCTCCTTTCCTGATTGGTTTATTTCAGTCCCGCCGCATTCTACGCAGATCCCCGTGAACACAAGCTCATAGCCGAGGATCCGGAATCCGGCAGCGTCACTGACTCTTTCTTCGACGCCGCGAAGCTCCGGCATCATGATGTCCCGCACTTTTCCGCATCGGACACAGAGAATATGATAATGTTTCATGGCGTTCCAGTCGTAATGGGCGGGACCGGAAGCCACTTTGATATCGGTAATCTCCCCTTCCTCCGCAAGCCGGCCGAGGATCCGATAGACCGTCGCCTTGCTGATGCCGGGAAACGTCTTATGAATCCATTTGTAGGCTTCCTCCGCGGTCGGATGATCCAGCGCGCGAAGAGCCTGAAGAACAATATCTTTTTGCAACGTATTCTTCATCTTTCCGGCGCCTCCTTTAATTAAGAATTGTTCTTATTTGATTATATCAGCATTTCACGAAAAGTCAACCTTCGCGGGCGATTTTTTCATATTTTTTCTGCTTCCGCAGATACTAAGGATATTCCGCTATGGGAGGGAAATTGAAAAAACAAAATGATCGAAAATGAAGATACCGTCAACCTGCTGAAAGAATGCGACGCAGGCGTAAAAATGGGGGTCGCCTCCATCGACGAGGTGATGCCCTCGGTAAAAAGCCTCGGGCTGAAGACGATGCTCTCGAATTGTAAGGAGAATCATCAAAAATTAGGCGGCGAGGCCCGGAGCCTGCTGGAGCGACAAAATGCCGACGGCAAGGAACCGAATCCGATCGCCGAAGGGATGAGCTGGTTCAAAACGAATGTCAAGCTGGCGGTGGATTCCGGCGACGACACCGTGGCCGACCTGATGATCGACGGCTGCAATACGGGCGTCAAATCGCTCACTCGGTATTTGAACCAGTATCAGAATGCGGATGAACAGGCCAAGAGCGTCGCCCGGCGTTTGGCCGAAGTCGAAGATCGTCTGGCAAGAGATATTCGTTCCTATCTTTGAGCACGGTGCTCAAAAAGAGCCCGCTTTCGTGTGCTCCGTTTCGTGCGGAACCTCCGAAGGCGGGCTTTTTTGTTTTCAGGAAGTCAGCTTGCCTTGAAGGCTGCTCTGGAGGCTCACGGCAGCCTGTACATTGTTGATGACAAGCGCATCGGTGATGCCGTATTCGCTGATGAGGCTGCTTGTGCTCTTGCAGGATTTTCGGATGTCGACAACGACGATCTCCTCGAAATAATCGATCATATAGGGTACAAAGGCGTTGCCGTAGGATTCCTTAAAAATCAACAGCCGCCGGCCGTTATGATTTTCCGTCTGAATGACAGTCAAAGGCTGGTCGCCGCAGATGAACATGGAGGCATAGCTCTTCGCCTTGCCGTTGATCGCGCTGCCGGTGTAGGAAACGCCGCCGTTGTAATAGGTCATCGTGTAGGAGGTTTTCGGATAGTGGCCGACCGTATAGTCGGGATTGGCCAGCAGACAGGCCGGGTGCGGTTCGGCCGTGTAGCCGTAAAGAGTGCCGATGAAGCCGGTATTGACGACGGTCGTGTAGCTGGAAAGCGCGCGCGGCGTTATTCCGATGGCGCTGCACATCGCCGCGGAGGCATAATAGGCGCCGAGGCTGGTCCAGTGGTGGTCGGTGCGGTAATAGAGGTACTCGCCGCTGTGCCGATTCATCAGGCCGGCCGCGTCGACGGTGGTGACGCCGGACATCATGGAATAGGTGTTGGAAATGAACGAGGACTGGCTGTCGTAGGTGTCCGCGTAGCCGGCGGGCGCGTTGAAGGCGCAGCTTTTCGGCACCAGCAGGCTGATGACCTGAACGGACGGGTACTTGGCGGCAAAATCCGTCAGGATGGAGGCATAGGAACTGCTGCCGGAGGAATTGGAGCCGAAATATTCGAGCGCATAGTCGCCGCAGACCAGCACGTTTCCGGAATAGTAGGCGTTGATCGTGTTGTGGTAATGGACGCCGCTCGTCGTCTCGTCGCAGATCTCCGTGGTCTGCGGCTCGGTGATGGTGTTCGCCGCGGTCTGGGCGGCCTCCGACGAAGTCTGCGCGGCCGGAACTTTTTCGGAGTAGCCGCAGACCGTACAGGTCCGGGTATTTCCCTCCGTCACGAACGTGTGTCCCTTTGCCGCCTCGAGCACCGCTCCGCAGACCGTGCAGACCTGAGGCTCCGTGCAGGTGGCCGCCGGGCCGGGCGTGTGGCCTGTCGCCTCTTCAAGGACCG
>DAOSWK010000065.1:4027-9696 GCA_035593545.1 Oscillospiraceae bacterium
ACAGACCGTACAGACCTGCGGTTCCGTGCAGGTGGCCGCCGGGCCGGGCGTGTGGCCTGTCGCCTCTTCAAGGACCGCTCCACAGACCGTACAGACCTGCGGTTCCGTGCAGGTGGCCGCCGGGCCGGGCGTGTGGATATGAATCTGGCTCCCAAGCAAAATGGCGGTCACGAGAAGCGCTCCTCCCGCCGAGACGATCATTTTCTTGCTGACGCTCATGTACGGCAAAGCTCCTTTTCCTTTTCAATCCAATTCATTATATAAAATTTTTCCTGCGTTTTAAAGGGGAGAAAGAAAAAGCGTGTAGATTTTCCCTTTTTTGTTTTTTTGTTTATTATTTTTGCTGTCGATAATTGCCTTTACTTTTTTTTGGGCGTAAGTTATAATTTATCTATGCCCTTTCGTCTTTCGGATGGAGACGGATTTGCAGTGGAGTGGAGAAAACATATAGAAAAGGATGTTACGTATGAAGCTAACTGACAATGCGAAAGCCGTACTCGAACGCAGATACCTTGTCAAAAACGAAAAAGGGGAATGCGTGGAGACTCCTGAGGATCTCTTCCGGAGAGTTGCGGCCGCCATCGCTTCCGCAGACCGGAACTACGACCCGGAGGCCGACACCGCTGCGCTTGCGGAGCAATTTTATCAGAGGATGGCCAACCTCGAATTCCTTCCGAACAGCCCGACGCTGATGAACGCGGGCCGTCCGCTCGGCCAGCTTTCCGCCTGCTTCGTACTGCCGGTCGAGGACAGCATGGTCGACATTTTCGATTCCGTCAAAAATGCGGCCCTGATCCATCAGTCCGGCGGCGGTACCGGATTCAGTTTCTCCCGACTCCGTCCGAAAGGCAGCACCGTCCGTTCCACCGGCGGCGTCGCCTCCGGCCCGATCAGCTTCATGAAGGTGTTCAATATGGCCACCGAGGCCGTGAAACAGGGCGGAACCCGCCGTGGCGCCAACATGGGCATTCTTCGCGTCGACCATCCGGACATTCTTGAGTTCATCGACTGCAAAAAGAACAACAACGAACTTAACAATTTTAATATCTCCGTCGGCGTGACGGAGGCATTCATGGAGGCCGCCCAAAAGGGCGAGCTCTATGATCTCGTGGATCCCCATACCAAAAAGGCCGTCGGCCAGTTGGAGGCCTCCGCGGTCTATCAGAAGATCATCGAGGGCGCATGGAGAAACGGCGAGCCCGGCATCCTTTTCCTCGACCGGCTCAACCGCGACAACGTCGTCCCGGCACAGGGCGAGATCGAAAGCACGAACCCCTGCGGCGAACAGCCCCTTCTCCCCTATGAATCCTGCAACCTCGGCTCCATCAATCTCTCCGTCCTGACTAAGGAGACGGAGGACGGCGTCGAGATCGACTACGAGCGCCTCGGTGGGATCGTCCGGGATGCCGTTCATTTCCTCGACAACGTGATCGACGTCAACCGCTACCCGCTCGAGCAGATCGACAAGACGACGAAGGCCACCAGAAAGATCGGCCTCGGCGTCATGGGCTGGGCGGATCTGCTGCTCAAGCTCGGCATCCCCTACTGCTCCGACGAGGCCGTCGACCTCGCCGAAAAACTGATGGGCTTCATCACGGAGACCGGCCGCGAGGAAAGCGGAAAACTGGCCGAAATCCGCGGCGCGTTCCCGCTTTTCAACGAGAGTATTTATAAAGACGGCAAGCCGCTTCGCAATGCGACCGTTACCACCATCGCCCCGACCGGCACCCTCTCCATCATCGCGGGCTGCTCCTCCGGCGTCGAACCGGTCTTTGCCTACGCCTACATCCGCAACATCATGGACAACACCAAGATGGTCGAAGTGAGCCCCCTGCTCAAAGCTTTGCTTGAAGAACGCTCGCTCGCTTCGGAGGAACTCATGAACCGGATCGCCGAGCATGGTTCCCTCGCCCATATCATGGAGATTCCGGAGGATATCCGCCGTGTCTATATCTCCGCGCACGACGTCAGCCCGGAATACCACATCCGGATGCAGGCCGCCTTCCAGAGACACACCGACAACGCCGTCTCCAAAACCGTCAACTTCAAGAACGAAGCCACGCAGGAAGATGTGCGCCATGTGTTCGATCTCGCGTACAGCCTTGACTGCAAGGGCGTGACCATCTACCGCGACGGCAGCCGGGACTCCCAAGTGCTGAACATCGGCAAGGAGGAAAAGAAGGATCCCACCTCCATCGTGACCGTTGTGGAACACGCGATTGTTCCAAGACCGAGACCCGATACCGTCTTCGGCATCACGGAACGGATGCGGATCGGCTGCGGCAACCTCTATGTCACCGTCAACTACGACAAGGACGGCATCTGTGAGATCTTCACCAACACCGGTAAGGAAGGCGGATGCCCGAGCCAGTCCGAAGCGACCGCAAGGCTCATCTCCGTCGCCCTTCGCAGCGGTATCAGCATCGACGAGATCATCAAACAGATCCGCGGCATCCGCTGCCCGTCCACCATCCGCCAGCCCGGCCTCAAATGCACAAGCTGCCCGGACGCGATCGCCAGAGTCATCAAAAAGGTCTACGACATGCAGATCAAGGGTATGGCGGTCTCCCCGGAAAACATGAGCGCCGACGCGCCTCAGGTGGAAATCGAAAATCCCAACAAGCATACGCTGAAATATTGCCCGGAGTGCGGAGAACTTCTTGAGCACGAGGGCGGCTGCGTCTCCTGCCGTTCCTGCGGCTGGTCGAAGTGCAACTGATCTATAATAAAGAAATACCGGCCGGGGTCTCCCTGCCGGTATTTTTATGTCCCGGATGTAGGCCCCCTCTCGGCCATTTGGTTTTTCACCTTTGTTGGTTCCGCCGTGTCGGGTTCAAATTGAGTTCATAAAAGAAGTATGCTATACTGGAGCTGAAAAAGGAGGCGGGCGTATGGCAAACATTCTGATCGTGGAGGACAACGCCGAACTGCGCAGACTGATGCGGATTTACCTCCACCGCGCCGGATACGAGGTATATGAGGCGGAAAACGGTGCCGCCGCGCTCGACGTGATGGAACACACCAGCATCCATCTGATCGTGATGGACCTGATGATGCCCGTGATGGACGGCTACGAGCTGACCGCCGAGATCCGCGGCGCAAATCTCACGATCCCGGTGCTGATCGTCTCGGCGAAGGATACGCTCGACGATAAGCGGGAGGGGTTCCGCCGGGGGGCCGACGACTACATGACAAAGCCCGTCAACATGGAGGAGATGCTGCTGCGCATCGGGGCCCTGCTCCGGCGCTGCAATATGATGCAGGAATCCGTCACGGAGGTCGGCGGCTGCACCCTCGATTCGGATACGCTCTCCGTCTCGGATCAGGAAAACACCGTCCCGCTGCGCCAAAAAGAATACCTCCTGCTGCGGATGCTGCTCTCCTATCCGAACAAAATTTTCTCACGCCAAAACCTGATGGACGAGATCTGGGGCTACGACAGCGACTCCGATCCCCGAACCGTGGACACGCATATCAAGCGTCTGCGTGAAAAGCTGTCCGGCTTTTCAGGATTTGAAATTCAGACCGTCCGCGGATTGGGATACCGGGCGGTGCTGAAAGAACGATAACTTTTATAAAGGCGGGGCGTTCCCCGGCGAACCGGATTTTCAGATTCGATGATGAAACGGCCGCCATGCGCACGTTCCCTCTATACGGTATTTTTCCTATCGTCCGGCTCCGGAATCCGGGCGGCGCTGAAAGAAGGAGGCTTTCTCATGAAACGGATTCGGTTCCGGCTGACTCTCACATTTTTTATCGTCGTCGCGCTCAGTTCCGCTTATACGCTGATCATGTCGTCACTGATCCGCAACGATCATCTTCTTAAACGGGAGGATCTTGAGCTCCTGATCTCCGAATATGCGGTCAAGGATCTCATTTTGCTGCTGATCTCCGCCTGTTTTGTGATTGGGATGGTGATTCTGATGTCCCGCCGCACGTCGAATCCGATTGTGGAGCTTTCCAAGGCGGCGGAACAGATCGCCGCCGGGAATTTTGACGTGCAGCTCAACTTCCGGGAGCGCGCCGCCGGAAAAACGCTTGAATATCAGGAGCTTCAGCGGAATTTTAACCTGATGGTGACGGAGCTCAGAAGCAACGCATATCTGCGGAAGGACTTTATCTCCAACGTCTCTCATGAATTCAAGACGCCTCTCTCGATCATCGGCGGCTACGCGAAGCTCCTGCAAAGCGGCGGCCTTTCCGAGGAGGAGGAACGGGAATACGCGGGTTTCATCGCCGAAGAGACGGAGCGCCTGACTGAACTAACCGGAAACCTGCTGCGCCTCTCGCGCCTCGATCATCAGAAGATCGTCGAGAAAAAACAGATTTTTTCCCTCGACGAACAAATCCGGCAAACCATCCTTCAACTGGAGCCGAAATGGAGCGCAAAGAAACTCAGCTTCGACGTAACTCTGGTCGAGGTTCCCTTCGCCGGCGATGAGGACCTGCTCTCCTGCGTCTGGTTTAATCTTTTGGACAACGCGGTTAAATTTTCCGGCATCGGCGGAGGCGTCTCCGTCTCCCTCCGGAAAGAAACCGGCAAGGCCACAGCCCGCTTTGTGAACGGAGGTGCCGATGTCACGGAGGAGACGGCCGCCCGGGCTTTCGAGCTGTTTTATCAGCAGGAGGGCGAGCACCGGAAAGAGGGCTCCGGCCTCGGGCTCGCGCTCGCAAAACGGATTGTGGAGCTCCACGGCGGCGGGATTTTCATGGAGACGACGTCCGGCGGGCAGGTCGCCTTTACGGTGGAGCTGCCCTGCTGACGCTTCGTTCCGAATCGGCCGGGCGTTTTTTTGCAGGCGGGCGTTTTTCCTCCGACAGAGCCTTCCGTACCGACGCAGGAGAGCTTTTCCCTTAAAGGTTCTGCAAAATCTCCGCATTCGGTTCAAATATAGTTCACATCCGATGGTAAGATAGAAGTATCATGGAAACGAAAGGCGGTGCCTGTATGACAACCGGAATCAACCTCTGGGACAATGAAGTATGGTCCTTTATCGTGACGCTGACTCTGCTGTTTCTTGCCATGATGGCGGCAAACACGCTGAGGAACATGATTCCCGCCCTTCGAAGGCTGATGATCCCCAGTTCCGTCCTCGGCGGCTTTCTGATCCTGCTCGTCGGGTATCTTTACCGGGAGATCACCGGAAATCCCCTGCTCCCGACGACAACGCTGGAGATGCTCACCTACCACGGGCTTGGGCTCGGATTTGTGGCGATGTCCTTACGCAACACAGAGCTTCAGAAGGACCGCACGATGAAAACCGGCGGCTTTGATTCCGGCGTCACCGTCGTCGCGACCTATCTGATGCAGGCCGCGCTCGGCATGGTCATCTCGATTGTCTGCTATTATGCTTTGGGCAGCTTCTTTGCCTCCGGCATGCTGCTGCCGCTCGGCTACGGACAGGGGCCCGGCAACGCCTATACTTGGGGACACACCTACGAAAACAGCTACGGCTTTGTCAACGGTACGAGTTTCGGCCTGACCATCGCGGCCATGGGATTTATCGCAGCCAGCATCGGCGGCATTATCTATCTGAATGTCCTGCGAAAAAAAGGCCGTTTTACCGGTGAGATCGGCTCCGGCTGTGAGTCGGAACATGTCACGCTGAGCGACGTCATAGGAGACGGAGAGATTCCGCTGACCGAGGCGATGGATAAATTCACGATTC
>DAOSWK010000003.1:0-49966 GCA_035593545.1 Oscillospiraceae bacterium
CGGCGTCGAGGGCATCCGCGTGCTCCGGGCCTCCACCGCCACCGGTACCTCGTTTCCCAGCGGCCACACGCAGGCCGGCGCCAACTTCTGCACGGCTTTGGCACGGGCAACCGGACGCCGGCGTTTTTATATTCTTGCCGCCGTTGTGCCGCCGCTGATCGCCGTCTCACGCCTCTATTGCGGCGTACACTGGCCGACGGACGTCTTGGCCGGGCTTGCCATCGGTATTCTGCTGCCGCTGCTGCTCTGGAGACTCTACCGCAGAATCCTGCCGAACAGGCGCCCGCTTTTCTTTCTGGGCCTGACGCTGATTTTTATTCCGTTTCTGTTCCTGAAGGGCGACGTCACCGATCTCTGGAAAAGCTTCGGCTTTTCGCTGGGTATCGCGGCGGGAAATTTTCTCGAACAGAAATACGTCCGCTTTGAGACCGGCGGCCGCTTCGGAAAGCTCGCGCTGCGGTTTCTGATCGGTATGGGCATCGTCCTTGTATTTGAGGCCGGGCTGAAGGCCGTCTTCCCGGAGGGAAATCTGTTTTCCCTGATCCGGTACTCTATTCTGCCGATTGTGATGCTGGCGGGCTGGCCGGCTCTCTTTAAAAAATTGGGATTATGAGTCTCTTTTATGCGGCGCGGCTCTTTGGAAGAAATTCATTTTGCCCGATCCGGTACTCCATCCCGCCGTGGAACCGGCAATCCGGTCGTGATGCCGGCACAAAACAGGCGTCTTCCTTTTTTGGCATAAAAAAACGGGCGGCGGAGTCATCCGTCACCCGATATTTTTATCCTCAAAGAAGATTGATTCCGTCGGAAGAGAGCGCGTTGAGCATCTCATCCGACCAGACGGAGGCCTGAACCTCACCGATATGACGTTTGCCGAGCAGCACCATGCAGATCCGGGACTGACCGATGCCGCCGCCCATGGTGAGCGGAAGCTCTCCGGCCAACAGCGCTTTATGGAAGGGAAGCTGCTTGCGTTCCTCGCAGCCGGAGACCTCGAGCTGAGCGTCAAGGGACTGCGGATCGACGCGGATGCCCATGGAGGAGAGCTCCACCGCGCGTCCCAGCACCGGATACCAGATCAGGATGTCGCCGTTGAGCGACCAGTCGTCGTAATCCGGCGCACGGTTGTCGTGCGGCACTCCGCCGCGCAGCGGTCCGCCGATCTGCATCAGAAAGACGGCGCCGTACTGCTCCGCGATCTTGTCCTCGCGCTCTCTCGGCGTCAGATCCGGCATCAGATCTTCCAGCTCCTGCGTGGAGATAAAAGTGATCTCCTCGGGAAGCCATGGCTCAAATCCGGCGAAGCGCTCGATCAGACTCTGCTGCGTTTTGCGCAGGGCCCCGTAGATCTTCCGGACGATGTCCTTTAGGAAGCCGAGGTTGCGCTGCTCCTGCGTGATGACCATTTCCCAGTCCCACTGGTCGACATAGATGGAATGAAGATCGTCGAGGTCCTCGTCCGGGCGGATGGCGTTCATGTCCGTATAAAGACCCTCGCCCACGCCGAAGCCGTAACGCTTCAGGGCAAGGCGTTTCCATTTTGCCAGAGACTGTACGACTTCCGCATCCTTTCCGACGCTCTTCACTTTGAAGCGAACGGGCTTTTCCACGCCGGAAAGGTTGTCATTCAGGCCGGACTCGGGAAAGACGAACAGCGGCGCGGAGACCCTCGTCAGGCCAAGCGCCCGAGCCAGTTCCGTCTGAAAGCTGTCCTTGATAAATTTGATCGCGGTCTCGGTTTCGATGACGCCGAGATCTCCGAATGATTCCTTTTTGGCATTCTGCTCCATAGTATTTTCCCCGTTTCGGTATAAAAATTATACTTATGGTAACACCCGGGATGGAAAATTTCAATGATTTTTTTCATGCATGAACCATCTACGCGAAAAAAAACGAATTTTATCCGTCCCGGATGGTTACAAAACCGGGGTTTTCGTTTATAATAAATAAGTTATCTATGTTTTTCCGCGCCGCAGGATTTTTTTGAGCGGCGCAGGATTCCGGGAGGGATTGCATGGACCGCATCGCCAGGTTTTTTGACGATATGAAAAAGAAAAAAGTTGCCTTCATCGGCATCGGCATCAGCAATACCGACGTCATCCGCATGTTTGCCGAAAAGGGCGTCGAGACGGAGGCCCGCGACAAAAACGGCCGGGATACCCTCGGCGAAAGGGCGGAGATCCTCGAGAGGGCCGGCGCCAAGCTGATTTTGGGCGAAAACTATCTTGACGGCATCGACGCGGACGTCGTCTTCCGCACGCCCGGCATGAACTGGTGGAATCCGGCGCTCTGCGAGCTGCGGGCGAATGGCGCGGTCGTCACGAGCGAGATGGAGGTTTTCTTCGATCTCTGCCCCTGCCGGCGCTATGCCGTGACCGGCAGCGACGGCAAGACCACCACAACCACAATCCTCGCGGAGATGCTCGCGGCCTCCGGCAAACAGATTTGGAAGGGCGGCAACATCGGCAACGCCCTGCTGCCGGAGATCGAACGGATTCGGGAGGACGACGCCGTAGTGGCCGAGCTCTCGAGCTTTCAGCTGATCTCCATGCGCACCTCGCCCGAGGTGGCCGTCGTCACCAACGTGGCGCCGAACCATCTCGACGTCCATAAGGACATGGAGGAATACATCGAGGCCAAACGTAACATCCTGAGGCATCAGAACGCCTTCTCGCGCACCGTGCTCAACGCGGACAACGTCATAACCGCGAGCATGGCAGAGCTCGTGCGCGGCGATCTGCGCTGGTTCTCCCGCCAAAATCCGGTCCGGAACGGCGCCTATCTGGATGCGGACGGCTTTCTCTGCTATAATGAGCACGGCAGCGTGACAAAACTCTTCCATAAAGACGAAATCCGCATCCCCGGCATGCACAACGTGGAGAATTACCTTGCGGCCGTTGCGGCGCTCTGGGGCGAGGTCGATCCGGAGATCATGCGGAAAATTGCGCAGGAATTCGCCGGCGTCGAGCACCGCATCGAGTTTGTGCGGGAGCGGCGCGGCGTGCGGTGGTACAACGACTCCATCGCCACCAGCCCGACCCGGACCATTGCCGGGCTCTCCTGCTTCAAACAAAAGGTCATTCTGATCGGCGGCGGCTACGATAAAAAAATCCCCTATGAGCCGCTCGCGCCGCATCTGATTGATCATGCGAAGCTGCTGATCCTCTCCGGTCCGACTGCCAAAAAGATCGCCGCCGCCGTGCAAAATCACCCGGATTACCAAGGCTCCCCGGAGATCGTCTTCGTGGACGGCATGGAGGAGGCCGTGAAACTCGCCGCGGAACGCGCCGTGGAAGGCGACGTTGTGACGCTCTCACCGGCCTCGGCCAGCTTCGACCGCTACCGCAATTTTGAGATTCGCGGCAGGCACTTCAAAGATTTGGTGAGTGGCCTCGGCGACTGAACCGATCCGGAGCGGGATCTCACCCCAAAAACCAGATTGAAAATCCGGCGGGCGGTTCGGACGGGCGCGAATCAAGCGAGCTTTTTCCGGGATTCTTCGGGATTCCGCGGAAAGCATTCCAAAAATCCGGCCACCGCCCAAAGGCGATAGATCACGGTCTTATATAAAACGGCTTCAAAGCCCGGAGATTAAACAAAGAAACGAACGAGGAACTTCATGGACACCATCGAATTACTGAAAAAGCTCTGTGAGCCGGAGGGAACCTCCGGCGCGGAGGACGTCGCCGCCAAAACCGCGGCCGATCTGCTCTCCCGTTATGGAAAAACCTATCTGAGCCCGCTCGGCTCCGTGATCTGCGAAGTCGCGCCGGAGAAAAACGGCCGCCATGTGCTGCTCGACGCCCATCTCGATCAGATCGGTCTGATCGTCGTGCGCGTCGACGAGCGCGGATTCGCCTCCGTCCGGCCCTGCGGCGGCATCGACCGCAGAAGCATCTCCGGTTCCTCTGTCCGCATGATGACGAAATCCGGTCCGCTGCCGGGCGTGATCGGCGCCGTTCCGCCGCACTTACAGAAGGATGAAAAGAAGGAAAATCCGAAGCCGGAGGAACTTGCCGTCGACCTTGCGCTCTCCGCCGAAGAGGCCAAGAAACTGGTCCGTCCCGGCGACCGCGTGATCCTCTGCGGCCGCTTCTCCGAAATCGGAGACGGATATGTCACCTCGCCGGCGCTCGACGACCGCGCGGGCTGCGCCTGCATCCTCAAGGCGCTCGAGGCGCTTGAGGGAAAGGAACTGCCCTGTGGTCTCTCCGCCGTCTTCTCCACGCGGGAGGAGGTCGGGGGAGGGGGCTCCCGGACGGCCGCGTTTGCCCTGCGCCCGACGGAGGCCCTCGAGATGGACGTCTCCTTCGGCGCGACGCCCGATACGAAGCCGGGAGAGACCGGAGAGATGAAGAAGGGCCCGATGATCGGCTTTTCTCCGATGCTCGATCGGGGCGTCTGCGAGCGGCTGGCAAAGCTTGCCCAAAGCAATGGCATCCCGTATCAATACGAAATTATGGAGGGCGAAACCGGCACCAACGCCGACGAGATTGCGAAAGTCGGCGCCGGCGTCCGTTGCGGTATGCTCTCCATTCCGCAGCAATATATGCACACCGTCATCGAAAAAGTGGCCGTCGAAGATATCGAGGCCGTCGGCCGGCTGATCGCAGCCTATATGCTGGAAGGGGGCGCGGACTGATGGGAACCCTCCTCGAAAATCTTGAGACCTTCTGCAAAATCCCCGGCACCTCCGGTGACGAAGCCGCGGTCCGGGAGGCCATTTATCAGGAGATCAAGGACTTGCCCGGCTGTACGGTCCGAACCGACAACGCCGGCAACCTGATCGCCGAAAAGGTCGGAAAGGAGCCACCGAAATCAAAGGTGCTCTTCTGCGCCCATATGGACGAGATCGGCTTCATCGTCACATACATCGACGAGCAGGGCTTTCTGCATTTCGGCTGCGTCGGCGGAATCGACAGCCGCGTCGTCATCGGCAAGCGCGTCTTGGTCGGCAAAGACCGGATTCCGGGGCTGATCGGCGCCAAAGCGCTGCATCTCCTCACCAAGGAGCAGCGCGGGGAACCCGCCGAGATCAAGGATCTCTTCATCGACATCGGCGCCGACGGCAAAAAGGCCGCCGAAGCGCTTGTCCGGCCGGGCGACCGCGCCGTCTGGGATACGGACTTTCGTCTGACCGGCGGAGGGAACGCCGTCTGTTCCCGGGCCATTGACGACCGGGCCGGCTGCGCGCTGCTTGTGGAACTGCTGAAGGACGACGCCCCCTATGGCTTCACCGCCGCGTTTACCACGCGGGAAGAGGTCGACGGCAACGGCGCGCCCGCCGCCGGATTCTCCGTGGAGCCGGATATCTCCGTCGTGGTGGAGGCAACCTCCGCCGGGGACGGGGCCAACACGGCGGAAGCGGACTATGTCTGCGCGCAGGGAAAAGGACCCGTCGTCTCTTTCATCGATAAAGGCACGGTCTACGATCCGGCGCTCTATGAGACCGTTACGGCGCTTGCCTGTCAAAACGGCATCCCGTTCCAGCCCAAAGAGGGCATTGCCGGCGCCAACGACTCCAGACCCATTCATAAAAGCCGCGCAGGCGTCCGGCCGGCCGCGGTCTCCCTTCCAGCGAGATATATCCATTCGCCGGTCACGACCCTCAGAATCGAGGACTTTGAGAATACCCTCCGCCTGCTCACTATCCTGAGTAGGGAACTGCCGAAGCTATGATCCGGCTGCTGGAAAATCCCTCCGATCTGGACAGGCTCGCGGAAAAGGAACCTGTTCTGGCGGCGATGGCGGCTTCCTCCGCCGCGGCGTTTTCGGAGGACCCGGAGCGCCTATGCTGCTTCGGCGAATACGACGAAACCGGGAATCTCGTTGCCGCCGCCGATTTTACTTCGCGGGCCGTCCTGCTGCTCTGCGAGAGGAGCGGCCTCTCCGGCGAAATGCTGGATTTTCTGAAAAAGATGCTGCCCGGCGGGAATTTTATCGGCATCCTCTGCGGCGAAAAGGCGCTTCCTGTGCTCAAAAAGGAGTTTCCAATTCTTGAGCACGAAGAGGCCGCCATGGCATGCTCAAGTCTTTTTGCTCCGCCCGCTTCGGTCTTTCATGTGGAACCACCGCGGCATTTTTCCGACGTCTGGGAACTGCTTGCCGAGGTGGACGAGGACTCCGCCAAAGGGGACAGGGAGGCATGGCTCCTACGGATCTCGCGCGGCGCCCGAAAAGGGCAGACCACGGTCCGGATGATTTATGACGGCGAACTGCCGGCAGCCACCGCTTCTGTCCGCGGCAGATGCGCTGCCTGCGGCGTCATCACGAGCGTCGCCACGCGGGAGGAGTACCGCGGGCTGGGCATGGCCTCCTATCTCGCCTATCTCTGCGCAAAAGAGCTGCTCGACTCCGGAAGGACGGCATGGCTTGTGCCCTCCGGAGAAAACTCCGCCCGTCTCTATGAGGCGCTCGGATTTCGACCGATTTACCCGCAATATTTTTGTAATATAAATAATGAGGAACTGAAATGAACGCATTTTTTCCCATCGACAAATCCCTGCTCGCCGCCGCGGATCAGGCGGAAATCGACTGCGTCGGCGCTTTTCGGCGGATCGCGGAGACGGAGGAATACAACGCCCAAAAGGTGCTCCGCGCCTTCATCGACAACCGGGTCAGCGAGTCGCTCTTCGGCGGCAGTACCGGCTACGGCTACGACGACCGCGGCCGCGAGACGCTCGACCGTGTCTGGGCCCAGATCTTCGGCACGGAAGACGCCTTGGTCCGTCACAACTTTATGAGCGGCACCCACGCCATCTCGACCGCCCTCTTCGGCGTGTTGCGCCCCGGCGATACGATGGTCTGTTTGACCGGCACGCCTTACGATACCCTCCACGACGTCATCTGCGGCCGGGGCGTCGGCTCTCTTGAAGAGTTCGGCGTCACCTATAAGGAGCTGCCGCTCTTGCCTGACGGAAGCGTCGATTACGAAGGCATCCCCGAGGCCGTGCGGGGCGCGAAAATGGCCTACATTCAGCGTTCCCGCGGCTATTCGCTCCGGTCTTCTCTCTCTGTCGACGTCATGCGGAAGACCTTCTCTATCGTCAAAGAAGCGAATCCGCAGGCGGTCTGTGTCGCCGACAACTGCTATGGTGAATTCGTCTGCAAAGAGGAGCCGACTCAATGCGGCGCGGATCTGATTATCGGCTCGCTGATCAAAAACCCCGGCGGCGGTATCGCGGACACCGGCGGCTACATTGCCGGAAAACACGAATATGTGGAGCTCTGCGCCAACCGGCTCTCGGCACCGGGCGTCGGCAGGGAGATCGGCTGCACCTTAAACGAGCTGCGCCCGATGTACCTCGGCCTCTTCTTCGCGCCGACGGTTACGGCCGCCGCAGTTAAGACCTCCGTCTTCGCGGCCCGCTTTTTCGAGCTGCTCGGATACCATACGACGCCGGCCTACGACGAGCCGCGGACGGACATCATCGAGACCATCGAGCTCGGTAACAGAGAAGCCCTCTGCGCCTTCTGCCGCGGCATTCAGAGCGGCTCGCCGATCGATGCTTTCGTCACGCCGGAACCATGGGATATGCCCGGCTACGACGACCCGGTCATCATGGCGGCGGGCGCGTTCCACCTCGGCGCCTCGGTCGACCTCTCTGCGGATGCGCCGCTCAGGGAGCCCTACGCCGTCTGGATGCAGGGCGGCTTAACCTATTCCACCGCAAAGGCGGGTGTGATGCTGGCCGCCCAGTCTATGAAAGATGCCGGTGTTTGGCAGACGAAGTGACGGAAAAGGCGGTCGAATTCGGGCTTGGGAGACCCAAAAACGGATTCCCCGGCAGTGAAATTTTATTGAAACTAAAAAAAGCGGGCAGGCTCCGTTCCTGCCGCTTATCTATGCGGGCATGGCGGAATTGGCAGACGCGCCAGACTTAGGATCTGGTATCCTCCGATGTGCAGGTTCGATCCCTGTTGCCCGCACCAAATATTCCGACCCCTGAAAGATGGGGCCGGAATATTTTTTTGTCGCTTTCCGGGTGATTTCATAAAGGCCCTCGGAATTTTCTTCATGCTCATGCAAAAAATTCGGGAAGAGACGATCTTTTTTAGAGAAAAACGACTTCAGAGGATTCCGTTCTCCTGGGCATATCGCTTCTTCGGCCGGACGGTTTTTTCGGGGGTCTTGCCCTTATGGCCACCGAGATTTTCCACTTCGTGAATTCCATGAAATGTAAAAAAGATCGCTTTCTTTTATAACTGTTCAATTTTTGTCGATTCCTCGGGTTTCTTGACGGAAATAACTTTTTATGTTAAAATATAGTATCATAATATTAAAGAAAATAACGGATAACGCCTTTTTCTTGAGAAAGCGTGCCGGTTGATGTCATAACGGCTCCGCAGACCGGCATCGCCGCAGCCCGAATGATACGGCGGTTCGGATACCGGGTTTCACACGCCGCACAGGGCGAAGTGGATTTGTTGATTCAAAAGAATCCGATCGAAAGGGGGCAACGAAAATTGACTGAAGTTCTGTCCGTAAGCCGGGTTGAGAATAAATATCTGATCAGTCAAAAGGAGCGATATCTGCTTCAGAGTTATTTTTCAAAGGTTCTGCATCAGGATTTGCACAATGGAATCGATGGGTATCTGGTACGAAGCCTATATTTCGACACGCTTTTCGACGACGACTACCAGCAAAAGATGGACGGTCTTGAGGAGCGACACAAGCTGCGTCTGCGCATCTACGGACCGTCCGACCGGAAAGTCAAGCTGGAACTCAAGCAGAAGTGCGGCATCTATCAGCAAAAGCAGTCCCTGGTCTTGGAAAGGGAAGCGGCGGAACGGCTGATCGGCGGCGATCTTTCTCCGCTCGAAGCCATGGATGCTCCGCTCGCCATGCAGCTGCGCAATATGATGCTTCTGGAAGTCTACCGCCCAAAATGCATCGTGGAATACCGGAGGTTCGCCTATATCTATCCAAGCAACAACATCCGCATCACGTTTGACAGCGAGATCCGGGCCAGCCTTTCCCCATACGGATTTTTTTCGGAGGAGCCGTGCGGTTCCTTCGTCCAGATGCCGGGAAGCTGTATTATGGAAGTCAAATATGATAACTTCATGCTCAGTTACATAAAGGACATGCTCAGCAAATGCAGCGCGGCCCAGACCTCCGCGAGCAAATACTGCCTCGCCCGGGAGTTGACGCTGTAAAAATGCCCCGTAACTTCGCGGACGGCATCTCCGCTTTCATACATTCATCTACACTTAACATTCAGGAGGATTTCCAAACATGAAAGAGCTTTTGTTTGACTATTTTTCGGCCGAAACATCCGAAATCACGTTTCAGGTGATCCTGCTCAATTTTCTCATATCTACCTTGATGGGGCTTATTATCTACGTCTCCTACCGCTTTTCGCATTCCGGCCCTGTCTACAGCGCTCGTTTCAATGTCTCCTTAGTCATGCTGACCATCGTCACGACGCTGGTTATGGCCGTGATCGGAAATAATGTGGCGCTTTCGCTCGGCATGGTCGGCGCTCTCTCCATCGTGCGCTTCCGCACGGCGATCAAGGACCCCCGCGACACGGTCTATATTTTCTGGTGCATCGCCGTCGGTATCTGCTGCGGCGTGTCGGAATACTTTATTGCGGCCGTCGGCAGCGCGATCATCTTTCTGTTTCTCGTCGTTTTCGGCCGAGTACAGCGCAACGACCGCTATCTGCTGATCGTCCGCGCGGATCAGAAAAAAGAAGAAGAAATTTCCGATCTCATTCTGCTCTTTTTTAAAGGGAAAGCCATCATGCGGGCCAAAAATCTGAGCGGCGGCGTGATCGAGATGATCTATGAGCTTTCGTCCGGCATTCTGGCAAGGAGCGAGCAGAACGAATCCATCACCAACAAGCTAAGTGGGACCGAGGGTGTGTATGCGGTCAACCTGGTCTGCCAGAACGACGAGGTAAACCGGTGACCCGTCCTATTAGAACCAGACGCGGAACGCCCCTCCTCTTGGTGACTCTCCTGCTGCTGTTGATCTTTCTGGCACGCTTTGCCTTCCTTCTTCCGAACCGCACGGAAACCGATGCAACCGTTCCGGATACCCCGCAGGAGATGTCCTCCCTTCAGCTCGAAAAGGGCGAAGTCTATGTTTCGGACGATTTTGAGACGCATCTGCCGCTGGTCATTCTGGATACCGGCGACGACACTCCCCTTGCCAACCACGTTTGGGACGATGAAAAGGGCTACGCGATTCCGGCGGAGGATTTTTCCTATACATACGGCACGATCCGCATCATCGACAATTCCGAGGGCCTGAACCACATCTCGGACACGCCTGACGTCGCGTCGGAGATGCGCATCCGCCTGCGGGGCAACTCCTCTCTCTCTTTTCCCAAAAAACAGTATCTGATTAAACTCATGGATGAAGACGGGAATAACAGCCAACAGGACCTGCTGGGGATGGGCGCGGACAACGAATGGATTCTCAATATTTCCTGGTATGACCCGAGCCTGCTACGAAACTACCTCGCCTATACGCTGGCAAAGGACAGCAACGTCCTCTCTCCCGACGTCCGCTACTGCGAAGTGGTGTACCGGCATGGGGATACGTATGAATATCTGGGCGTTTACCTTTTGATGGAGAGCGTAAAACGCTCGGAATATCGGGTGGATATCCCGAAATACACCAGCAACCAGTCGCTCTCCTTTTTACTTCGGCGGGACCGGTACGACGAAGAAAGCACGATCCTTTCCACCTATGTGCAGGAACAGGGTTTTGAGGACGAATACCTCGAGGTGCTGTATCCGTCCAAAGAGAATATCACCTCCGACGACATCCAGCGTATCGAGGACAAGATCAACAAGTTTGAACAGGTGCTGTATTCGGATGACGACGACGTTTTTCTGACATATCGGGATTATATCGACATCGACACGTTTCTCGATTATTTTCTGATCAACGAACTCTTTCTCAATTATGATGCCGGCTTTAATTCGACCTATATTTATTGCGACTATACCGGCCGGCTGTGTATGGGACCCATCTGGGATTTCGACCAAGCCATTGCAAACGACCAGGTCTATACCAGCGACCTGAATACGACCGCATTTCATAACGCGCCCTGGTTTGACCGAATGCTTAGGGATCCCGCGTTCGTGAAGGAACTGGTCGACCGGTATGCCGAACTGCGGGAGGGCGCTTTTTCTCAGGAACGGGTCGACGCCCTCATCGAAGAAGCCTGTGCCTATCTGGGTACGGCGGCACAGCGCGACTGGAACCGCTGGCAGTACGACGAGACGATCGGCGAAAGACCGTATCTGTCGGTTCCCCTCTCCTTTGAGGACGAGGCCGAAAATGTGCGGTCGATCTTGGACCAGCACGGAAGCTGGCTCGATCAAAGGCTGGACAGCCTTTACCAATTCAGCGACTCCGAAATAGTCGTGGAGGACCCCGAAGAAGTCAATCAGCAAAAGGCGGATGCCTACGGCGACTTCCTCGCGGTGGTCTTTATCGCGGCTGTGGTGATATCGGCCCTTTTATTGCAACGGGAATTTTGATGAAACTGGAAGGAGACGACAGGAACATGGGAAAAAAGAAAAGCCATAAGCTATTGATGTTCTTTACGCTGATCGCGTCGCTGGCCTATATCACATGGCGTATCTTTTTTACGCTTCCGCTTCACGATGGAATCGTATCTCTGATCGCAGGTCTGGCTTTGGTCATCGCCGAGAGCATCGGCGTGATCGAGGCGATCGAGCACTACCTGAACATGACCGCCGGAAAGACGCCGGAGATGCCCCAGATTCCCGGCGAGCTGCTTCCGGATGTCGACGTATTGATCGCGACTCACAACGAGGACGAGAAACTGCTCTACAAGACAATCAACGGCTGCACCCACATGTCGTACCCGGATAAATCCAAGGTACATATCTATGTGTGCGACGACAACAACCGTCCCGAGATCGCCGCGCTTGCGCAGAAACTCGGCGTTTCATATTTCGGTCTCTCGGACAACAAATTCGCCAAGGCCGGCAACCTGAACAATGCGCTCCGGCAAACTCATTCGCCGCTCATTGCGACCTTCGACGCGGATATGATTCCGACGAGCCGGTTTCTGCTGGAGACGGTGCCGTATTTTTTCCTCCCGCAGTATGAGAAGGACAAATCCGGCGTATGGGTAAGACGCAGCAAGGATACCGGGGAGAAGATCGGCTTCATCCAGACGCCGCAGAGCTTTTATAACCCGGATCTTTTCCAATATAACCTCTATTCGGAAAGAAACATCCCGAACGAGCAGGATTTCTTCTTCCGCGACATCAACATCGGCCGCAACCGCACGAATTCTGCCATTTACGCCGGATCGAACACGGTTATCTCGCGTAAGGCGCTTGAAGATGCCGGCTACATTGTGCAGGGAAACATCACCGAGGACTTTGCGACCGGCATCGAAATCCAGAAAAAGGGCTACCGGTGCTACGCGGTCGACAAGCCGCTCGCACACGGCCTTGCGCCTGTCGACGTACCCGGGCTTCTGAAACAGAGGGAACGCTGGGGCCGCGGATGTGTTCAGACCATGCGCTCGTCCTCGCTGCTCTTCTCCAAGATGCCTTTTGGAACCAAGATGAGCTACATCTCTTCGTTCCTTTATTGGTGGACGTTTATGCGCCGCTTCGTCTACATCGCGTCGCCGATCCTTTTTACGGTTTTCGGCGTGCAAATCGTCAACTGCAACCTCTGGGAGCTTGCTATTTTTTGGCTCCCATACTACCTGCTGTATAACCACTCTTTGAAGGTGATGTCGGGAAAGATCCGCACCCAGCGTTGGAGCAACATCGTCGATACCATCATCTTCCCGTACATGATCGTTCCGATCTTCCTCGAGAGCATCGGCATCCGAAAGAGAAAGTTCGTTGTGACAAACAAGAACCGCAACGTGGATGCCTCCTCCGATTTCGTCTACGCAACTCCGCATATTTTGCTTACCGCGGCCAGCATCGTGGGACTTGTCTTCTGCGTCCGGGACATTATCGCGACGGGCTCGTTCCAGAATATCGTCCTGATCTTCTGGCTTGTGGTCAACCTCTATTTTCTGGTCATGGCGCTGCTGTTCATGCGCGGCAGAATCAACTTCCGGCATGAGGAGCGTTTGCTCGCAAAGGTACCGGCTCAAATCCGTATCGACGGCCGGGAGGAGATCAGCGGAGAAACCTGCGATATCTCCGAGAGCGGCATGGGCGTCGTTCTGGATTTCCCCGAATATATCCCTTACGATACCGACGTGGAAATTGAGCTCAAGACCGACCAGTATTCCGCCACCGTGCCGGCAAAGGTCAAACATGTCGTACAGTCGGGCAGTCTCTGGAAATACAGCATGCAGCTCGGCGACGGGATCGACGATGCCAATAAGCAAAATTATCTTCAGATCGTCTTCGACCGCCAGCATACGCTTCCGGTCGTCATCCTTTCGGGTTGGGCGGAGGATCTCCGTGTGAACCTGCGCTCCAGCAAGGCGTCGAGGCAGACCTCCAACCGCAGGCTGCCGCGCATTATTCTGGCGCGGGATGTGGATACGGCGGATGGAAGACGCGTGCGGCTTTCCAACTTCAACTATGAATTTATCCGGATCGATTCCCCGGAAATGCCGACAGACAAACTGATGCTGAAACTGGAAAACGGCCTGGAAATTCCTTGCTCGCTGCAGGACGCGGACAGCCGCCTTTATAAGATCGATAACTGGAAAGAGACCGCCGAGGATCCCCGCCTGCGCGAACAGCTCGCGCGGTGGATGGGCGTGCCTCTCCCGGCTCCTGTTCGTCAGGCCGGCTAAAGAAAGGACGTGTCGTCTATGAAATGGCCGGTGGTACTGCTTTCCGCGCTTTTGTTGGTATCGCTGATCTTTACTGTGCTGGCAAGACACGAATCGGCGAAATTGAAGCAGAGTATCGAGCAGCTGAACGCGGAACTGGATACCTGCTATGAGACTATCAAGGTCCTGGAGGATCCCGGCAACGGCGTCGCAGGCCATGGGGCCCTGCACGTCGAAGGCACCCAGTTGACCGATGAGCACGGAGATCCCGTGCAGCTCCGCGGCATGAGCACGCACGGCCTGACTTGGTATCCGCAGTACACCAACGCGAACGCCATGAAGACGATTGCGGAGTACGGCGGCAATGTCGTACGCCTTGCGGTATATACCGACCACTATGACGATGCCGGCGCCTCCGACGCTCTATATATGGCTCTCGAAAATGCGTTGGCGACGGATCTGTATGTCATCGTGGACTGGCATGTGCTGGACGACGGCGACCCGAATCTGTCTGCGGATTCGGCGGAGAAATTTTTCACTCAAATCGCCGAACGGTATGCGGACAAGCCCGCTGTTCTCTACGAAATCTGCAACGAGCCGAACGGAGACACCGACTGGGAGGATGTTGTGCTCTATGCGCAGCGCATCATTCCGCTGATTCGGGAAAAATCGCCGAATGCCGTCATTTTGGTTGGGACGCCGGTGTTCTGCACCGATCTCTCCGGCCCGATCTGCGCCCCCCTGCCGTACGACAATATCCTCTACACGTATCATCAATACACAAGCAGCATGGACGACAGCAATTTCGAGGAACTTGATCAGGCAAGGGAAGCCGGACTACCCATCTTTGTCTCGGAATGGGGCATCACCAACGGCGACTCCGCGGACTCCACGGATTTTGAGCGTGCAGGGCGTTTTCTGGACTATCTGAATGCTTGGAAAATCAGCTGGGTCAACTGGTCTCTGAGCAACAAAGACGAAACTTCCGCCGCGCTCCGCCCGACAAGCGACAAACTCAGCGAATGGAACGAGGATGACCTCTCGGTTTCCGGCGCATTCGTATTTTCCCGGCTGTCGGCCGATCCGGACGATTCCCGGCCGGGATAAAGAAAGGAAAGCCGCGTCAGGCATGTCGGACGTCTCTTTTCGCATATCTACCGACCGTATCGAAGGCCTGCGTTCAGGATCAAGCAAGACCGTATCTGCATATAAAAAAGACGGCTCCCCGGATGGCAGGGAGCCGTCTTTTTACGGATTTTCGCCCGGAATCGGTCCCGGGTAAAAAAGGAACTTTACGAAATGGCTTTACAAAAGAAATCCGCCCTCATGCGCCGCCTCCGGAGCCGGCCGACGGAAACGGTCATTTGCAGTAGACGGCCAAGGCGTCGCGCAGGAATTCCGCGCAGCCGGGGGCGATGGCGTTGTAGTAAACCTTAAAACGCTCGTCGGCGCAGTACATCTCGGCCAGATTCAAATGCGCCTGCTTGGAATACATGCCCTCGGGCCAATGCTGACACAGCCACTGCCGGTGGAGATCACAGGCCTTCTGCGCGAGCTCGCCCGCCGGATCACCCTCCGTAACCGCGGCCCGGAGCGCCTCGTTCACTTCGCCGGACAGTTTCTCCATGGCGTCATATTGTTCCTTCGTCATGCCTTTCAATTTCGCGTTCGCGGTATCGGCGGCGGCATCCCCGTATTTCCCGCGGACCTCCGCCCCATACTTCCGTTCGTTTTCGTCGATCAGTTTCTGTTTGAATCCTTCAAATTTTTCTTCATCGCTCATAACGGTTTCTCCTTTTCTGGTACGGATCGTCTTTTGGACGTCCGCGATCAAGACGTCGATCTGCTCCCGGCGCTTCAGGAGAGCCGCAAGATGGCTTTCGAGCGCCGCGTCGCAGTCGAAACCGGGCGCGCCGACAATCCTTTTGATGGTATCCAGTTCAAATCCGAGTTCGCGGAAAAATAGGATCTGCTGTAGCAAATCCACCTGCGCCGGCCCGTAGATGCGGTATCCGTTGGAGGCAACCCTCCCGGGCGAAAGAAGCCCGATCTGATCGTAATACCGCAGGGTCCGCGTGCTGACTCCGGACATCCTTGCCAGTTTGTTGACGGTGTATTCCATGGCAATCACCTCAAGACAAAGTATAAACCTTTCCGCCGCGTCAATGTCAATCAATTTTTTAAAAATCATTTTGGCGTCGAGAGACGGTGCCTTTTTGCGGAGACCCTGGCGGTTCAACGGATAGATGCCTGAACAAATGGGAAACACATCCGGCTCAGGGTGTGGGCCGCCGGAATGACAAAAGGGGCTGCCGGAAAATATCCTTGTTAAAAAATCAAACAGAAAAAACGCGCCCTGATCCGGCCGTCAAAAGCCGTTTCAAAGCGCATTTTATTGACATAGCTCTTTCTAGCATAGAATTTGCCTTAACGCGGAACGGAAAGGCAAGCCGAAACGTAATCGACTCCCACAGGGCATTCGAACCGTCTTGGACGCTCTTTTAAGCAACATGCGCGGCAGCACCGCCGCAGGGATCATCCGATCGGCTATGCAACTCCTGTTGAGCACCGCCATAATGAGGGCCTTGGACCACGGGCGGTCACAGCACTTTGGAGAGAAAGCTCACGAGCTTCGGGCTTTCCGGATGGTCGAAGAGGGCGTGGGAGGGCTTATCCTCTTCGATGACGCCGTCGCAGAGAAAGATCGTGCGCCCGCTGACTTCGCGCGCGAAACGCATCTCATGCGTGACGACGATCATCGTCATGCCGTCCTCCGCGAGCGATTTCATGACGTCCAGCACCTCGCCGATCATCTCCGGATCAAGGGCGGAAGTCGGCTCGTCGAAAAGCATGACCTCCGGCTCCATCATCAGCGCCCGCACGATGGCAACCCTTTGCTCCTGCCCGCCGGAAAGTTGATGCGGATAGGCGTCGGCGCGGTCCGCAAGCCCGACTTTTCCAAGCAGCTTTATGGCCCGCTCCTTCGCCTCCTCTTTTTCCATTCCCTTGATTTTGACCGGCGCGGCAATCAGGTTTTTCATGACATTCATGTTGTTAAACAGGTTGAACTGCTGAAAAACCATGCCGATCTTCTGGCGGTGGAGGTTGATGTCCGTTTTTTTATTACAGATGTTGACCCCGTCGAAGATGATCTCCCCGGAGGTCGGCATTTCCAGCAGATTGAGACAGCGCAGAAACGTGCTCTTTCCGCCGCCGGAGGGCCCGATGATCGAGACCACCTCATTTTTGGCAAAAGAGGCCGTGATGCCCTTGAGCACCTGCATCTTGCCGAAATCCTTCGTCAGGTTACGCACTTCAATGAGCTTAGGATTCGGATTACTTGTTTCCAACGGAAAGCCTCCTCTCCAGCAGGGCAATGAATCGGCCGCCGATGAACGTCATGATAAAATAGAGGACCGCCGCGATCGCAAGGCACTCAAGGCTGCGGTAGGTGACGGCAATCACGTCGTTTGTGCGGAACATCAGATCCGCGATGCCGATGACGGAGACGATCGAGGATTCCTTGATGACGGTGACGAATTCATTGCCGAGCGCCGGCAGAATGTTTTTGATGGCCTGCGGCAGCACGACCATCGTCATCGCCTGCGACTTGCGGAAGCCGAGACTCCGGGCCGCCTCCGTCTGGCCGGGATCGACCGCCTGAATGCCGGAGCGGATAATCTCCGCGACATAGGCGCAGCTGTTCATGCTCATCGCAACGATGCCCGCGGCAAAACGGGCAAAATTCGGGATGAACGACACGTCCGGAAAGGTGATTCCGGTCATCGGCAGCCCGTAGAAGATAAACATGAGCTGAACCATCAGCGGCGTGCCGCGGACAAATTCTATGTAGGCCGTGGCCAGATACCGCAGGGGCTTAACGCTGCTGAGCCGCATCGTCGCCATCAGCGTGCCGGAAACGATACCGAGAATGACCGAGAAAAACGCAATAATCAGGGTATTCCCGATCCCTTGAATAAAAAAGCTGTCGTACCGGGTGAGAAGCGTGAAGATATCCTTGAAAAATTCCATGGATCAAAAATCCTTTCTTCGGGTCTCCGTTTCAAAACAAGACGCCGTCCGGGCAATGCGCACCGGACGGCTGCAAAGAAATTTCGACGAAACTCACAGGCCAAGTTCTTGAGCAAGAGTCTTTGCTTCTTCATAGGCGGTCTCGAAACTGCCGTCGGCAATCACCTTGTCGATGACTTCGTTTGTCGCCGCGACGAGGTCCTCATTGCCCTTCTGGATCACGATGGCCTTGCCGAACTGTGCCACGGCCGGATCAAACGCGAAGTTTGCCACGGCAAGCTGATCGTTGGAGGCAACCAGCGCCTCGCCGACGGCGCCGTCGACCACGAGACCGGCGATGTTGCCGTTCGCGACTTCAAGCGCAAGGGACGGATATTTGTCCAGTTCAAAAAGGATGCTGTCCGGCAGCGCAGACTGGATCAGCTGAGACTGGACGGTACCCTTCTGCGCGCCAACCTGAAGACCCGCAAGGGATTCCACCGTGGTATAGACATCCTCGTTGCCCGCTTTGACGATCAGAAGCTGCTCGTCCTGCTGATAGAGATTTGTAAAATCGATGACTTCGGCGCGCTCGTCGGTTTTGGTAAAGGCCGCAATGCCCATATCGACCTGACCGGCCTGAACCGCCGGAATGATGCCGTCAAAGGCCATGTCGACGATCTCCAGCTCAACGCCGAGCGAATCGGCGATCTGCTGGGCAAGCCACATGTCGCAGCCGGCATAGTTGGCGTCGAGATCCTTGAATTCAAACGGCGCGTACTGGGCTTCCGTGCCGACGACCAACTTGCCGTTCTCTTTAATCTTGGCAAGAACGGGCCCATACTCCGCTTCACTTTCCTGTTCGGCTTCGGAGCTTTCCGGGGTCACGGTCTCTTCGGAAGTTTCAGCCTCCGGTGCGGAGGATTCTTCCTCCGTCGTGCCGCACGCGGCAAGAGAAATTACCATCAGAACCGCTATCATCATAGCAAATAATTTTTTCATTCGTTTTCCCTCCAAAAATGTATACATTATGCATATTTTCAGTTTGTTTTGCCGGAATAAGCATTATTATACATATGTTTTCGGAAATGTCAAGCATAAATTTTCAGAAAAATTTATATTTCCAAATTATTTTGAGGGAAGCTCAGCTTCTCCATACGGTCGAAGGCCTCCTCGAGTACCGGAATGCCTACGGCGCAGACGATCCGGAAGTATCCCTCTCCCGCCTCGCCGAATACGTTGCCCGGCGCCGCAAGAATATGGGCTTTTTCAAACAGTTCCCGGCAGAATTCCGAGGAACCGAGGCCGGTCTTTTTGATGCCGGGGAAGAGGTAAAACGTCCCTCTCGGCCGGGTCGCGGTCATCCAAGGGATCCGGGAGGCGCGGTCGTACGCATAATATACGCGGTCCTTAAACTGGGAGATGTATATTTTTTCGATATCGTCCCGGATTGCGATCGCCGCAAGCGCCGCGCGCTGCGAGACGGACGGCACCGTATAAATCATGCCGTTGCTGATGTAGGCCACGGCCGTGAGGATCTGCGAGGGCGCAACGATGCAGCCGACGCGCCAGCCGGTCATCATGAAGTTTTTGGAGAAGCTGTTGAGCGTCAGCGTTCGCTCCGCCATGCCCGGCAGACTGCGGAAGGGGATAAACTTTCCTTCATAGAGATAGCGCGTATAGATCTCATCCGCAATGACGACCAGATCGAATTCCTCCGCAACTCGCGCCAGCATCTCCATCGTGGACCGGTCATAGACGGCGCCGGTGGGATTTGTGGGGTTGTTGAAAATCATGGCGCGGGTGCGGCTCGTAATTTTGGCGCGCAGAACGTCCTCCCGGATCGCCCATCCGTCTTCCTCGCTTGTCGGAACATCCACCGCGGCGCCGCCCGCAAGCTCGATCTGATCTTTATAAGGACTAAAGTACGGCGAAAACACCAGCACCTCGTCGCCGGGATTGATGATCGCCGTCAGGCAAAGTTCCATACCCATGCAGCTCGACGCCGTGATAAAGACCTCCTCCGGCGAAAGCTCCATGCCGAAATCCTCGCGGTAGGCGTTTCGGATCGCCTCGACGAGCATCGGGTCGCCCTTCGGATCGCCGTACTTGGTATAGCCGGCGCAGGCATCACGGTAAGCCGCGTCGATGATGCGCCGATCCGTGATGAAATCCGTATCGCCGATGCTCAAATCAATAATATCGTCATAGCGGGAAAGCGCCTCCGTATCCAGCGCGAGCAAACCGCCTCCCACATTCTGAAATTTCTTTGCAAGATGCCTGTCCGGCATAATCCTCATCCTTCCTTATCAAAAATCTTCCGTGCCGCTCAAACAGCATAGAAGATTTTTTTTGCGGCTCTTTTCTTTTTCCGGTACTTATTTTGTGGTTTTTGCAGCCGGCATTTTTTATTTTTTCACATACGGGATCACCGTCGCGCCGTTCGGTACCACATAGACGGATTTCCCCTCGAGATCGGCTGCCGCCAGCAGATCCTCCATGTTTTGGAAGGCCCGGATGCCCATCGGCGCCAGCGTCTCGGCCGGAACGCTCGTGAGCATCATGATATGGTATCTTTGCGCCTGTTCGCAGTTGAGGAAAAAGATATAGCCCGGCACAGTAAAATGTGCCCGCAGATCCCTGCAGATGGTGCCGGCGACAAGCGGATGAATCCAGTCGAAATATTCCGAAGGGCCGCCGCCGTCGACCGCCTCCATAAAAATGATCAGCGTGCCGCCGGGTTTCAGCGCGGACTCGACATTATCGATGGTCTTGGTGCCCTGATAAAGAGACATATCCTTCGGATAGCCGCCGCAGCTTGTAATCACCACATCGGCCCGCTCCCGGATCGGAACATGGTAGATCTCATTGGCCGCCACGCAGGCTCTTTCCCACGAATGGAGCCAGTGCCCGGCAAAGATATGGGCCAGCTTCATTTCGGCGTTCATCACGAGCGTGATCATAAACAGACTTTTCATCATTGCGGCCGCCTCGCACATGTCCGCGTGGAGCGGATTGCCCTCCAGCACGCCGTTCCCGATCGCCGGGTTGGAGCGGTCCTCCAGCGGGTCCAGACAGAACGAGTGGTTATGGCGGACCGTCTCCAGACTGCTGATGCCCGGCAGAATGCTCTTTCTTCCGCCGCCGAAGCCCGCCATGACGTGGTGCGTGCAGGCGCCGAGACAGATCACCTTGTCGGCCTCCGCGGCGATTCTGTTGACGCGGACCTCGGTGCCGCGCGTGGTCGTGCCGAGATAGACGAGATCGTCCGCCTGACAGTCGTGGTTGACGACTTTGACACGGTCATAGACGGCGTCCGTCACCAGCGTTCTCAGCGCCTTTTCGTCGCCGCTCGCATGGGTTCCGTTTGCAACGACGATGGTAAGATCCTCATCCGGGATGCCGCATTCCTCCTCGAGGAAGCGGACAAGATGAGGAATGACAAGATCCTGCCGCATCCAGAAGCGGGACATGTCGCTGACGATCAATACGACTTTATCGCCCGTTTTCGCGTATTCCTGCAACGGAAGGCTTTCGATCGGGTGCCCGACGGCCTCCAGCAGGGCCGCGCCGATATTCTCAAGCGGCGGCGTCTCATGGCCATGCAGTTCCGCCAGCACCTGCGTCTCGTCCAGCTGAGCCTCCACGGTTGTCTTTCCGTACTTGAATGTATATGTTTTCAAAGCATTCGCCTCCTCGGCCATTATTTATGCATGATTATTCAATATAACATCTCTTTCTCCGTTTGTCTATCCTTTTATATGAAGGAATTTTTCCGTGCGGACCAAAAAGAGCTCTCCCGGCAAATATTTTTTTGTATATCTCTTATTTTTCCGACAGTCGCCCGGTTTAAAGCGGCGGTTTTCCGGCAGGTTCCTCGCATGTCTTTGCAAAAATAGACAGGTGCTCGACGGGGCGTTCCCCTGCGGAAAACGGTTTATCCGAATTTTATAAAAAAGGCCTGTGGGCTTTACCCGACAGGCCTTTGACGAATGAAACGGTGTTTCGACCGGACGATCCGGCGTATTCGGAAAGACAGGTTTCTCTTGCGAAGTTTATGATTTTATGTTCCTTTTAGATCCCCGAAGAAAAACGCATCCCCATCGCCGCCATATTCCGGAGAATACGGCGAGGGCCGGCGCGGGAATATCGTCGGCCGGCGACGCCCCGGTCTTTCTTTGGTTTTATGGCTTTTTGGCGCTGATCTCGCGCTGGAATCCGGTGAGGTCCTCGTAGACGCTGATCTCCGTGAATCCCGCGTCCTTGAGCAGTTTTATCACCACCGGCCCCTCCTCCTCGCCCATCTCAAAAATCAGATAGCCGCCGCTGCGGAGTTTCTCCGGCCAGTTCCGAACGATCGCGCGGTAGAAGTCGAGGCCGTCCTCACCGCCGCTCAGCGCGAGATACGGCTCGGCGCTGAGTTCCGGCTGAAGGGACGGAATCTCACCGCTGCGGATGTAGGGCGGGTTGCAGGCGATCAGGTCGAAAACCGGCACATCCGCCTCAGGAGGCAGCAGCACGTCCGCCTGAAAAGCCCGCACATTCGGCGCGCCGTTTAAGAAAATATTCTTCCTTAAGTAAAAAAGCGCGTCCTCCGAGAGCTCGTAGGCAAAGACGCCGGCATCCGGGCGCTCCTTGGCGATCGTGATGCCGACGCAGCCGGTGCCGCTGCAAAGATCCGCAACCTTCGGCTCAGGCTCGTGCTCAAGCAGGCGCAGCGCCATTTCGCAGAGCAGCTCGGTCTCCTCCCGCGGAATGAGCACGCCCTCGCCGACCGCGAATTTTCGCCCGTAGAACCACCAGCTCCCGACGAGATATTGCAGGGGATAGCCCTCCGCGCGGCGTTTCACGGCAAGGAGCAGCTTTTCGGCAATCTCCGGCGGCACGGGCTCTCCGCCGAGCAGAGGAAACTGTTCCTTCGGGATATCGGCGAGATCCTCGAACAGTACGGATATTTCAAAAGCGGGAGCGTCGACTCCCGCTTTTTGTAAAGTTTCAACGCCGATTCTTCGCAGTTCCCGGTAGGTCATACCGCTCACCACTTGTCGTCGGCGCGGCTCTCCGGCAGAACCGGCGTCACGGCGGCGATCGCGACCTCGATCATGGAATCGTCCGGCTCCTGCGTCGTCAGGTGCTGAAGCCAGAGCCCCGGCGCGGAGATGATCCTTGTGAGGAAATTGTCGTGCCGGCCGGCGTATTTGATCAGCTCATAGGAGATCCCGACGACGACCGGAATCAGCACGATTTTGAGCAAAACGCGCACAAACAGACTTTCCCATGTCACCATGGAAAAGACGAGGATACTGATTAACAGGACGAGAATCAGAAAACTGGTCCCGCAGCGGGGATGGAGGCGGGTATATTTGCGGATATTCTCTACGGTCAGCTCCTCGCCGGCCTCATAGCAGGCGATGGTCTTATGTTCGGCGCCGTGGTACATGAACGTGCGGTGAATCTCCTTCATTCTGGAGATGCCGACGATATAGGCAAAAAAGATGCCAATTTTGAGGACGCCTTCGATTACGGTCAACGCAAAATCCGACCGCACATGCTGCTGAAGCAGGCTCGTGATGCCGGAGGGCACCACCATGAAGAGCAGCAAGCAGACGACGACCGCCACGATCGTGACGGCGGCCTCAAAGACCGTTTCCGCCGACTTGCCGAACTTTTTCTCGATCCAGAGCTCGAACTTGGTGGGTTCCTCCTCCTCGCCGGAGAGCTCCGCCGAGCGCATCAGGCATTTGTAGCCGGTGGCGAGGCTGTCGATTAAGGCGAACACGCCGCGGAAAAACGGCAGCTTGCGAATGCCGGCGGTGGGTTTCGTATTCCATTCCTCGACGGCGATGGTGCCGTCCGGCTTGCGTACGGCCATGGCCGAGCGCTTCGGGCCGCGCATCATGATGCCTTCCATCAGGGCCTGCCCGCCGACGGACGTCTTGATCGGGCATCCGCCCTGATTTTCCTTTTCTTTCATTCCGTTATCCTTTCAAATGGACTCTTTTCCGGAGGGCATTCTCTGCCGCTCCGGCGTTTTCTGCGCCGCGGCAATCGCTGCCGCAGCCCGGGCCTCGTTTTCCGGCAAGCGAACGGTCACCTTCGTGCCGACGCCCTCCTTGCTCTCGATCAGCAGCGCGCCGCCGTGCATCCACACGATCTCATCCGCGACCGCGAGACCGATGCCGGAACCCTTTCTGGTGGCGTTGCCCTTATAAAACTTGGTCTTGACTTTGTCGAGTTGGTTGGCCGGGATGCCGCAGCCCGTATCCGTAACGGTCACTTCCGTGAAGCCTTCCATCTTGCTCCGGCTTGCGTGGACGGTGATCTTTCCGCCCGCGTCGGAATATTTGAGCGCGTTGTCAATGATATTTACAAAGACCTGACGCAGCCGGTTCCGGTCGCCCCAGACCGTGATGACGTCGTCGCTATCCTCGAAAATCAATTCCTTTTTCTCCCGTTTCGCGCGCTGCTCAAACGTGAGCACGGCCTCGTAAAGTTCGGCGATGATGTCGAGCATCATCGGCTGAAGCACCATGCGGCCGCTCTCGAGCCTTGAGAAATCGAGCAGCTCCTCCACCATGACGGACAGGCGCTCCGTCTCGCTGATGATGACGCCCATCCCCTTATGGAGCATCTCGGGATCGACGGAGCCGTCCGAGGTGGAATCCTCGATGGTCTCCGCCCAGCCTTTGATGGCGGTCAGCGGCGTGCGCAGCTCATGGGAGACGGAGGAGATGAACTCGTTCTTCATGCGTTCGGTGGCGCCGAGCTCGTCCGCCATGTCGTTGATCGTATCGCAGAGGTCCCCGATCTCGTCGTCGGTGCGCTTCTGGAGCTTCTCGCCGAAATTTCCCTCGGCGATCTTCCGCGCCGCGTCGCCGACCTGCCCCACCGGGATAACGATGGAGTTGATGAAATAGGAACTCGAAAAGACGACGAAAAAGATGATGGCCATGCCGACGAAACTCGTCACCGCGATCAGCGTGTAGACCTGCGTGTCGACTTTCTCGAGCGAGACGACCAGACGAAACGCGTGATACCGATCCGTGGAATCCTGCGGAATGCGGGTGATGGCCATGACCTTTTCTCCGCCGATCACTCCGGTGTATTCTCCGGAGCCGTCCGTCGAGGCGAGCGCCTCCTCGTAGTCCGGCATGGAGAGGCCGGCGCTCGGAAGAAAACCGCTCGAGGTGATGACGACGTTTCCGTCTTTATCGAGAGCCATCAGCTCCATGACGTCTTTTTCATTGAAGGTGGAGACCATGCTTTGGACGTTTTCGTCGTAGGATTCTTCGCCCTCGGCATAATATTTGGCCAGCAGGGAAGTGATGGTCTCGGCCTGACTCACCAGACGGCGGTTGACGCTGTCATAATAATTGTTGTGAATGGCGACGGCGACCGCGACGACGACCGCGATCAGAATCACGAGAATCACGCCGAGACTGTTGAACAACCAGCGTCTGGTGATTTTTTTGATGGCCAAGGCGCGCCACCTCCTTCCGACAGAATTTTTAAACGGGGCGCGCTACGCTGTTACGGCATCCATTTATAGCCGAGGCCCCAGACCGTCTGAAGATGGCGCGGTTCCGAGGGCTTGTCCTCGATCTTCATGCGCAGGCGCCGGACGTTGACATCCACGATCTTGTCGTCGCCGGAGTATTTTTCGCCCCAGATATTCTGGAGGATGTCGTTCCGGCTGAGGGCCTTTTCAGGATTGTTGAAGAGAAGCTCCATGATCTGAAATTCCACCTGCGTGAGGTCGATCGGGGCTCCGTTCTTGGTCAGGCTGTGGCTGCGCAGATTCAGGATGAACGGACCGGACTCCATCTCCTCGGAGTTTTTATCCGTGGTGATCATGGAGATCCGGCGGCAGATCGCATCCACCCGGGCGGAAAGTTCGCTCGGGGAGAACGGCTTCGTCACATAGTCGTCGGCGCCCAGCATCAGGCCGTTGACCTTATCCATCTCCTGGGATTTTGCGGAAAGCATGATGATGCCGATGGTGCTGCTTTTTTCGCGGATGCGCTTGCAGACGGTGAATCCGTCGATACCCGGAAGCATGATGTCCAGCAGGGCAACCATGAAATCGTCCGGGGCCGCCAAAAATACCTTGAGCGCGTCCTCGCCTGTGCCGACATCCACGACGTCGTAGCCCGCACGCTTGAGCGTGATGACCTCGAACTCGCGGATCCCCTCCTCATCCTCGCAAACCAGTATTTTTTTCATATCCTGCTCCTTCTTTCCGTCGGGCGCCATTTGGCCCTTACCAGTCGATCAGGCGAAACTGCCGGATACATGCATCCAGCGGGAGATAATATTCCGCGCCGCTGTCGGCGGTGACGCTCATATAATAATTGACCCCGCCGCTCTCGGCAATCAACGTGTAGCTCTCTTCAAACCGATCCTGATATTCCCCGGCGTCGGAGGCGCGGATCCTCAGGATCTCATAGCCGCCCGCATCCTCGGGCGCAAGGAACCGCCATTCGTTATAGGCGCTGTAAGACTCCGCCGTGACGGCGCCGATCCAGTCGTCCGGGAACGTGAACGCCCATCCGTTTCTCGCGTTCGCAATTCCAACCCAGCAGACGTCAAACCCGTCGTCCTCATATTTCATGTAACAAATCGGATTCGCCTCGCCGGCTTCCGGACGAACCTCCTCCTGATCCTCCGAAGTCGTTTCCGAAGTCTCCTCCGTCGTCTCCCCGGAGGTCTCCTCAGTGGACGTATCCGTCTGCGCGGAATAAGCGCAGGGCATCTCGATCAGGCCGTCCCCGTCGATGTCGCCGCAGAGCACCGAGGAATACCGCAGCGCCCTCTCCAAAACGATCTCATCCACGACGGTGATGCCTTTTCCCTCCTCCTTTTCCCGGGTGGGAATCAGACGTGAGAGGGTATCGGCCTCATAGATCAGCGCCTCGCTGGTGTAGACGCCCTCGGAGACTTGGGAATCGATAAAGAGCGCGTACCGGTCCTCCGTCAGCTTTCCCTCCGTCACCTTCAGGAACGAGGAGGCGGGGCAGGAGATCCGCACGCTGTTGGTCAGCTCAATGGCGCCGGATTCCTCATACAGCATTCTCGCCTGATAGCGGCCGCTCGAGGAACCGGTAAAGACCATGATCTCGTTCCAGCCGTCGGCATCGAGATCCACAACCCGGTAGGCGTCGCATTTTCCGCTGTAAAGCGTCTCCATGGAGAGCCCGTCGAACCGGTAGACGCCGATCTCGTCGCCGCTCGACATCTTCCAGCCGATGAGGACGACCTCGCTGTCCTCCGCCGTCTCTGCAAAATCCACGGAACTGACGTCCGCCGAGGAGGTGGAGACCTCATAGACGGAGTACCAGACGCCGTCCGTCTTTTTCAGAATATTCATCCGCGTATCGCTCTCGGCGGAATCGGCGGAATAAAAGACCATGGCCTCATCCTCGCCGTCTTTGTCGAGGTCGCGGAAAAGAAAGGCGGAATTCGCATCCCCGTCCGCCTTCGGATATTTGAGGTGATAATCCTCGCCGACGACCTCCCGCAGCGCGCTGTGGAGCAAAGACTGCTCCTCCGTGAGCTTCGGCGGGGACATCAGAGACTCCGTATCCGTCGTGAACGAGGAACAGGCAGAAAGGGAGAGCCCGGCAAACACGGCCGCCGCCAGAAGCATCAGCATTCGAAAGGGCCTTTTCATTCCGGCATTCCTCCTCTCCGCAGCATAAAATTTCTCTATTAGATAATATAACAAGCTTTTTGTCCTGTCAATCAACAAGGTGTGAACAGAGGGTAAAAATGCCCGCAGTAAAGGGCCTGCGGGCATGTCTTTGAAAACTTCGCATTTAAAAATCCGAAAAACTATGATAGAATGATGGAGAAACGGCCATCATTTCTCTCGAAAGGCCCGGATACGGTTCTCGCAGTTCTGGATCAGGTTGAGCAGCGACGGTGCAAAAAGGGGATAACTTCTCGAGAGGCGTTCGGTCGTAATCAGCAGGGCCTCCTTATCCGGGATCGCCTGTTTGCAGACGAACGTATTCCCCTCGCCGACCGCGGCGGCATTGGCCTCGTTCCGCTGCATCTCCGCGTCCGCATACCCGCGGGCCGCACATTTCGGGATACTGAACATGTCGGGCTGATTCGCCGGGTTGATGTCGTAAAGAACCCGGAACATCCGGTAGACGCTCGTCATCAGGTAGGAAGAGACTTCCACGGTCAGCTCCTTACTGCCGCAGCGCGCCAGAAGATCAAACAGGACGTTGAGCGAATTCGCGATCAGCTTTTTGTTGAGCACCGGCAGCACCCCCGCGCGGGACAAGCTGTTCTCCTTGCCGATCATCTCCGGTTCCGGGATCTCCTCCACCGAGACGGTCATGCCGTCCGGGCTTGCGGAGCGCCCCAACAGATAGTCCGCCGATACGCCGTAAAAATCCGCCGCGCGAATCAGAAAATCGAGGCCGCACTCCCGGATTCCTTTTTCATAATGGGAGAGCAGCGCCTGCGAAACGCCGAGCGACGCCGCCACGCTCTTCTGGCTCAGGCCCTTTTCTTTTCTTAAAAGCGTCAATACGCGCGGAAAATCGTTGTTTGACATCGTTTCGCCTTTCTCGTCTTTACTTTCTCGTTTTTTATTAACTGTTTGTATATTATATTTTATTCCGTACCGTTTGTAAATGAATTTTGCGGAATTTTCAAAATTTTTGTCTCGGAGGGTCTATGATCACCTACAAACTGCATTTGATCCGTCACGGAGAAACGGAAGGCAACCGAAAAAAAATCTGCGTCGGCGCCCGGACGGATCTCCCGCTTGCACCGGAGGGCGCCGAAGAACTGCGCGCGCTGATGGCCGCCTATCGGTATCCCGCCGCCGCGAAGGTCTATACGAGCCCGATGCTGCGCTGCCGGCAGACCGCGGAGATTCTCTTCCCGGACGTGGAGATTGAGCCGGTGGAGGGGCTGCGGGAATGCGACCTCGGCGAATTTGAGGGGCGACCGTTTGCGGAGCTCAACAAAGAGGAAGCGTTTCTTCAGTGGTTGGAAGGCAAAAGCCCGCCGCCCGGCGGAGAAGGTCCGCAGGCGCTCGGAAACCGCATCACCGCGGCTTTCGAATATATGCTGAACGACATGATGAGCTGCCGGATCACCGAGGCCGCGGCCGTCACGCACGGCGCGATCCTCATGGGACTGCTCTCCATGTACGGCTATCCGAAAGCCGGAATGAAAGAATGGGCCGTTGAAAACGGCTGCGGCTATACGGTCATGACCTCCGCCGCGATGTGGATGCGGGACCGCTGCTTTGAAATTGTCTCCGCCGTTCCTTTCGGCGGAGCGGAAACGGAAGGAGAGTCGGAAACATGGAACTTGGAAGAACGGTAAAATCCGGCGCGAGAGAAGCGCTTCGACACTTCTGGGGAAAATCGGCCGTCGCGCTGCTGATTTGCTACGCCGTCTACCTGCTGATCTATTTAATGGACATGGTCTTCACGCTGGTGTTCGCCGAACCGGATATCGTCTCCTTAGTCCTTGGAGAGACGAGCTTCGGCGAACTGTTCACTTCCTACGCCGAGCTCTACTCGCTGGCCGATACCGCTCCGGTCGCGCTGTTCATCACCGGCTGCGCGGCGATCGCCTACCTGCTGATCCTGCCGCCGCTCTTTCTCGGCTATAAAAGCTGGTATTACCACTGCATCAGCGGCGAAAACGACTGTCTGCTCCAGATTTTCACCTATTTTTCTTCGTTCCGGCTCTATTTCCGGGCGTTCTTCTATTCGATCGGCCTGCTGATCCGGAAAGTGTTCTGGCTTGCGTTTTTTTCGCTTCCCGGGGCCGGGCTGATCGGGGTGCTCGCCTACTACGCCTATTATCTGGACGTGCTGACCAACCACACCTCTCAGGTCCTCGCCGGCGCGGGCATCTGCTTCGGATGCTTTCTGCTCTTGGCCGGATGGCTGATGCTTATCGTATTTTTCCAGCGTTATGCCCTCGCCCCGTATTATCTGGCCGAAGGGAAGGGCCCGCATGCCGCCTTCCGGAAATCGGTCTCCGCCACAAATGGGAACGTGGCGAAGCTTTTCTTTTTTAAACTTTCCTTTTTCGGCTGGTGGATTCTCTGCCTGCTTGTCCTGCCGATCCTCTACGCCAACCCGTACCAGAACACCGCCGTCGCCATCTATGCGAAATATCTGATGCAGAAGGAGGCCACCGGAATCGCGCCGTTCGAACCGGAGGCGGAAATCTCTAAACCGGAACCGGAGCCGGAACCTTTTGAGAAGGCGGAACCCGGTTCGGATACCCCGGAAGCGTGACCGTCTCTCCGAAACCGGGCCCTTCCGGCATCCTCCGCCGAGGCATCTTTTTCGCCGCGCCGGAGCCGGAATGTGCCGGGTTGGATCGCTCTATCCCGGATGGCACCGTACCAAAACGCAAAGAGCTTTATGCCTCCTATGAAGACAAATTATAAAAAACGGCTGCCGCGCCGGATATTCCGGAAAGGCATCCGTCAAAAAAGAGCCCTCCGGCTCTTTTTTATTGGAAAAACAACCGCACGGCCAGCGCGCTCACCACCATTCCGGCAAAATCCGCCGTCAGGGCGGCCGGGATCGCGCCGTTTCCCTTTCGGACCTCCACCGCGCCGAAGTAGACCGCCGCGGTGTAAAAGGTCGTCTCCGTGCCGCCCATCAGCACCGCCGCCACCCGCCCTTCATAGCTCTCGGTTCCGACTTCGCCGAGCAATTCCTCAAAAAATGCGAGCGCCCCGGAACCGGAGAGCGGCCGGAGCATTGCGAGCGGCAGCACCTCGGCCGGAAAACCCAGTTTTTCCGCAAGCGGCGCAACGGTATCGGTCAAAAGATCCAACAGGCCCGAAGCCCGCGCCATGCCGATCACCGTCATCAGCAGGACGAGCGCGGGCAGGACGTTGGCCGTCGTGGAGAGGCCCTCCTTCGCCCCGGTCAGAAAAACGGCAAACAGATCTTTCCTCCGGACGGCCGCCGTGAGAAAGACCAGAACGATCACGAGCGGAACCGCCAGATCCCCGATTCCAAGCGCGGTCAAGATCCTGCCTCCCGGCAAAAAACCTGCGCCGCAAGGATACCCGCCAACAGCGAGAAACCGCCCGTCATCCAAACCGCCGGCAGAATATCCATCGGGGCGGGAGAGCCCTCTTCCAGACGCAGCGCCGCGATGGTCGTCGGCAGAATCTGGAGCGAAGCCGTATTGATAACGACAAACAGGGCCATATCTTTCGTCGCCGCGGAAAGATTCCCACCGGCGCGTTTGAGTTCCCTCATCGCTTTGATCCCGAGCGGCGTGGCGGCGTTTCCCAACCCGAGAAGGTTGGCCGTCATGTTCATCGAGATCGCCTTCATCACTCGTTCATCACGTCGCGCGGCCGGAAAGAGCAGTTTCAGCACCGGAGCCAGCAATTTGGCGGTCCATGCCGTCAGGCCGCACTCCTCCGCCACCGCGGAGATACCGCTCCAAAGGCAGAGCGTACCCAATAATTCCAGAGAAAGGGTCGCCGCATGGGAACATTCCCCCAGTGCCGCCGCGGAAACCGCCGGAAGATTGCCGGAACAAGCTCCATAAATCAGGGAGGCCGCCGTCACTATCGCCAGAAAATAACCCGTAGCGCCACCCCCCAACCGTGTTGATAATCTATTCCGGCCAATTGGTAGATATTCCGAAAAAAATACACGAGCTTGACGAAATATGTCCTTGACAAAAAATGGATAATAAGGTAAACTGTACACGTGGCTAATACAGCAACAGGAAATTTTTGGGAGGCAATCGTATTGAAATCTACTGGAATTGTCCGCAAGGTCGATGAACTTGGCCGTATTGTTCTGCCCATCGAACTTCGCCGGACGCTCGACATCAATGAAAAAGATTCTCTTGAGATCTTCGTTGATGAAGGCTGCATCATGCTTAAAAAGTATGAGCCGGCCTGTATCTTTTGTGGCAGCGCTGACGGAATCGTCTCCTTTAACGGCAAGAACATCTGCAGCCATTGCCTTGAAGAGCTCCGTAAATAATCGGAATCTAAAGCAAAAGCGTCTGTTTCTCTATGGGAAACAGACGCTTTTTTTATGGACTCGATTTCATACTTTCGCATAGGCATCTGGGGTGAATATAAGCAACATGTCGGTCTCTCTTTTGGACCGGAAAGAAAAACGCTCGGCATCCGTTTTCAGAAGAAGTCCGCCACTTACGGATTCCCAGCATATACGGGATTTATCCCGTATATGCGTTAATCATCATCCTCGTCGTCGTCCTCATACATCTGCGTGCCGTTGAAGGCGAGGCGCATGATGATGGCGTTTTCGGGCGGATCGGTGTAGTAATTCTTCCGCAGGCCGAAAAAGACGAAGCCGCATTTTTCATAGAGCCAGATCGCCTTGAGATTCGAAGGACGCACCTCCAGCAACAGCTGATCGAGGCCGAGTTCCTTCGATTTCCGCAGGAGTTCGATCACCAGCGACTCGCCGACGCCCTGCCGGCGGTATTCCGGCAATACGGCGACGTTGAAGACGCTGCCCTCGCCGGCGACCGCCTGCATCCCGCAGTAGCCGACGAGCTTTTCGTCCGCATGGGCGCCGAAGAACCAGTTATAGGGAGAGCCGAATTCGCTGCGGAGCGTCTCCTCGCTCCACGGATGGGAAAAACAGCGCTCCTCAATTCCGGCCGCTTCGGCAAGATCCCGCTCCTCCAAAGGCGCCACGGTATAAGCGCTCATTTCTCTTTCCACCTCAGGTAATCGAAGTTGTGGATATTTTCACCTTGGTAATAGTAACAACGCGGCACCCTCCGCGACATGGCGCAGACGACCTCGTAATTGATCGTACCGGCAAGGGCGGCCACCTCGTCCGCGGAAATAAAAGCGTCCCCATCCCGGCCGAAGACGGTCACCCGGTCGCCCTCTTTGACGCCGGGGATGTCGGTCACCTCAAGCATCGTTTGGTCCATACAGACGCTGCCCGCGACCTTGGCATACTGACCGCGCACGATCATGCGGCCGCGGTTCGTGAGCAGGCGGTGATAACCGTCCGCATAGCCGACGGCGGTGGAGGCGATGATCTCGTCCTCCGGGGCGGTATAGCGTCGGCCGTAGCTGACGGTAGAACCCGCGGCAAGGGGCTTCACCATCGTGACGACGGTGCGCATCTCCATGACCGGGGAGAGCTTGATTTTGGAGGTCACAAACTCGTTGTCGGCGGGATAAAGACCATAGAGAATGATGCCGGGACGCACCATGTCGAGGCGCATCTCCGGATAGCACATCAGTCCCGCGCTGTTGCAGCAGTGCCGGATGCCGGGATCGATGCCCGCGGCCTTCATCGCCGCGCAGATCCGCGTGAAGCGATCGAACTGCATCTTCGTATAGGCGACGCTCTCCTCCGAGGCCTCGTCCGCCACGGAGAAATGCGTGAAGGTGCCGGTGACGCGGATGCCGGGCAGGGAGACGGCCTCCTTCGCCTCGGCAAGCGCCGTGTCGAAACAGTCGTCGGTGACGACAAAGCCGATCCGGCCCATGCCGGTATCGAATTTCAGATGAACATTGAGCACCGCGCCCAGCTTGACGGCGGCGGCGGAGAGCTCCTTCGCATAGTCCAACGAGTAGCAGGCCTGCGTGATGTCCCATTTGGCAAGCTCGTAGGCGTATTCCGGCGGGGTCGAGCCGAAGATCAGAATCGGCTTCGTGACGCCGCTCTCGCGGATGCCGAGCGCCTCCTCAAGGTTGGAGACACCGAACCAGTCCGCGCCGACGGATTCCAGAAACGGGGCCATCATCCGGTCGCCATGGCCGTAGGCATCGGCCTTTACGACGGCCATCACCTTTGCCGGGCCGGCCGCAGCCCGGATCTGCCGGAAGTTATATTCGACCGCATCGAGGGAAATATCCGCCCAAGTGCGGCGCAGAACTTCATTTTCCGTCATTTTCGTTACTCCTCCCGCGTACCCACATGAGAATATACAGGCCGATGATATTCAGAATCAGGGAGATATAGAACAGAACGGTGGACATCACCGACTCCGTGGCAATCAGCAGAACAAGGCTCACGGCGAGGCAGAGCATGCCCGCGGCGAGCAGCAGAAGGCCCTTTTTCCGGACGGGGAGCGCCCGGAGCTTCAAAAAGAAATTTTTCATGGCGATCCTTTCAAAAAACAGGGATATGTATTATAATATCAGGTAATCATCCGTTTTACAAGCACTTTCAGGGAGGCGACCGAAGAATGATGACCGGTGCAATGGCCATGGTAAAAGCACTTGAAGCGGAGGGCGTCGGCGTCGTATTCGGCTATCCCGGCGCAAATATCTGCCCGTTTTACGACTGTCTCGCGGAGTCCACGATCCGGCATGTGCTGGTCCGCAACGAACAAAACGCGGGCCACGCGGCCTCGGGCTACGCGAGAATCTCCGGAAAAGTCGGCGTCTGCGCCGCGACTTCCGGCCCCGGCGCGACCAACCTGATCACCGCGATCGCCGCCGCCTATATGGATTCGATTCCGATTGTCGCCATCACGGGGCAGGTCTCGAGCGAGCTGCTCGGACGGGACGCTTTCCAGGAGGCGGACATCACCGGCGCGACGTTAAGCGTCACAAAACATCGCTATCTCGTCAAGGACGCCCGCGATCTGCCGCGCATCTTCCGCGAGGCGTTTTACATCGCCTCCACCGGGCGCAAGGGGCCGGTGCTGATCGACGTCCCGATCGACGTCCAGCTCGCGAAGCTCGATTTCTGCTGGCCGGAGGAGGTCCACCTGCGCGGCTACAACCCGAATATCAAAGGCCATGCCGTTCAGGTTAAGAGAGCCGCGGATGCGCTCGCGGCCTGCGAAAAACCGCTGATCGTCGCGGGAGGCGGCATCTTCGGCGCAGGTGCCAGAGAGCCGCTCCGGAATTTTGCCGAGACGCAGAAGATCCCGGTGATCTGCACGATGATGGGCCTCTCCACCCTGCCGCCGGAACATCCGCTTTGCCTCGGCATGCTCGGCACTTTCGGCACGGCGCTCGCAAACCGCGTTCTCTCGGAGAGCGACCTGCTGATCGTCGCCGGCGCAAGGATCGGCGAGCGGGCCATGTCCTCGCCGGAGATGGTCTCCAGAAGCAAAACAATCATCCATATCGATATCGATCCCGCGGAAATCGGCAAGAACATGGGCACCAGCATCCCGATCGTCGGGGATCTCAGCCTTGTGCTCGGCCAGATCGCCGAAGCTGCCGTCCCGGCCGACCGTTCCGCGTGGCTCGCCCGCACGGAGGAGCTGCGGAGCCTTTTCGCCGCCTTGCCGGAGGACGGGGAATTCGACCCGGTGCGCTTCATCCACACGCTGACGAAAAAGATGCCGCCGCACGGGGTCCTCGTCGCGGACGTCGGACAAAACCAGATCTGGGCGTCGGAGGGCTTCTGCGCAAAGACCGGGCGCTTCCTCACGAGCGGGGGCTTAGGCGCGATGGGATATGCGATTCCCGCCGGCATCGGCGCCAAACTCTCCGCGCCGGAACGGGAAGTTGCGGTGGTCTGCGGCGACGGCTCCTTTCAGATGGCGCTGCCGGAGCTCGCGACCATGATGCAGGAAAAGGTACCCGTCAAAATGATCGTGATGAAAAACCGGTGTCTCGGCATGATTCGGGAGATCCAAGATAAAAAATATGCCGGAAACCGCTTCGCCGTCGAGCTCGGGGATCTGCCGAACCTCGAAAAGCTCGCCGAAGCCTACGGCATCGAATACATGAGCATTCGTAAAAATGAAGAGACCGACGCGGTGGTGGACGCCGTGCTCAAAGCGGATCATCCCGTGCTCGTCGAGTGCACGGTGCCGCACGACGCGCCCACGCTCTATCTCGGCGGCGAAGGGAGGGAGCACGGATGAAGCACTGCATCTCCGTTCTCGTGGAAAACCATGCGGGCGTTCTTTCGCATATTTCCGGGCTTTTTGGCCGCCGCGGCTTTAACATCGAGAGCCTCGCGGTCGGCGTGACGGAGGATAAGGCCGTCTCCCGCATGACGATCATCGTCGACGGCGACGACCACATCGTCGAGCAGATCGAGAAGCAGCTCAACAAGCAGATCGACGTCATCAAGGTTCGCTCCTATGACTCGGAAGAGATCATCAGCCGGGAGCTCGCGCTGATCAAGGTCGCCGCCACGCAGAGCAAGCGCGCCGAGATCATGAACATCCTCTCCGTCATCGGCGCAAAGATCGTCGACCTCGCAAAAAACACCATCACCGCCGAAATCTGCGATTCCTCGGAAAAGATCGATCAGGCGGAGGAACTGCTCCGGCCCTATTCGATCAAAGAGGTTGCCCGGACCGGCACCGTCGCCCTGCCCAAGGCGGCGGAGACATAAAAAATAAAAAGGCCGGGGAACAAATTCCCGGCCTTTTTTTAATTCTGTCAGCTCTCCGGCAGGTAGGATTCGATGATCTCCTTCGCGGAGGTCTGGCCGTCCTCGTCGAGCATCAGCAGAACGACGAGCCTGCCCATCTGGGCGACATCCGCGTCGAGAGCGATCTGCGCCGAATCATAGACGTCGTAGGCGGAAAACTCGGCGATGCGGTCGTCCTTGCGCTGTTCGAGGGACTCGGCCACGCGGTCCGCGGCGCCCTCCTTCGCAACGACCAGACAGACATCCGCGACGCCGAAATCGCCGTTTGCCGCGCGGACTTCGCAGGAGACCACGTCATCCGGATCCAGATAGAACTGCTCCTCGAGCACCTCTTCGTCGGTGACGCGCTCCACGCTGTCCAGCGTCACTTCGCTGATATCCAGCGAACCGTAGATTTCGTCGGCAATCTCCTGCAAATCAAGCTCCTCATAGCTCGCGGCCGTGTTGTCGATTTTCACTTCGATTCCGTCGCTCTCCTTGTTGGAACCGCAGCCGCCGAGCAAAAGCACCAGCGCCGCGCAGAGAGCGGGAAACCGCAATTTTCTTCTTTTGTCCATACCGGACCTCCTTGTTAAATCAGCCCCAGGCTGATGGATAAGTAAACCGCAAAAAAGATGGAAACGAGGGAAAAGACCATCGACATGATGACCAGCTCGCCGGCAAGTTCGCCGTCCGCGCCCATGTTCTTTGCCATGGTGAAGGAGCTGATCGAGGTGGGCGTGCAGAGCATCGCCAGCAGCGGAACCATCGAGGCCCCGCGGAATCCGCAGAGCGCGGCCGCCGTGATGCCGAGGGTCGGAACGATCACCAGCCTGCCCAGAAGCCCGATGACAAGCTGCTTCGCGTTACCCGGCAGCTTCCGGAACTCAATGGCGGTGCCGAGGGCAATCAGAGAGACGGCCGACGACGCCGAAGCCACGGATTTTACGCCCTGCGCGAGCAGACCCGGCAGCTTCCACCCGGTCACTAAAAAGAAAACGCCCAGCGCACAGCTGATGATCAGCGGATTTTTAAAACAGTTGACCAGAAACGACCGAAAATCCGCCCGGCCGCCACGGAAATACTCGAACACCAGTACGGAAAGAATATTGAAAAGCGGAATCATGAAGGCGATCAGCAGCGCCGTCGGACCGGAACTGTTCTCCCCGAGGATGGCGTTCGCCAGCGGCAGCCCGAAGATCACGAAGTTGCTGCGGAAGATGCCCTGCACCAAAGCGCCGCGTTTCCTGTTGTCCTTTTCGAGATGCGGAACGATCCACATCGCCAGCCCGACGACCGTAAGCGTAAACAGAACGGCGAACCCGACGAGCTTCGCATTGAAAACGCCCTCGATCTCCGTCTCATAGATGTTTTCGAAAATCATCGCCGGCAGAAACAGCTCGAATACCAGAAGGTTGAGCCCGTCGGAGAGAGATTTCCCGACGAGACCGGTTTTCCGCAGGACAAATCCCACCGCGATCAATAAAAACAGCGGCAGGACGATATTCCCGGTCAGTATGAAGTTTGACAAGACCGATCCCCCCGTATGGCTATATGCCGGATGATCGCTCCACCGCCTCCGGATGTTCCTCCAGAATCAGGGAGAGCGCCTTTTTTTCCGCGACGACGACGGCATCCCCGTGAAGACGCAGGACGGACGCCGGAAGATGCGGATCCACAGGCCCGAAACAGGCGCCGCGGAGTACCTCGGCCTTATCCGCCCCGTTTGCGGCCAGCAGAAGCGTCTTTGCGGACAGAATCCCCCGAATGCCCATCGTCAGCGCGCGGCGCGGCACATCGCCCTCCGAGGCAAAAAAACGCGCGTTGGCCCGGATCGTATCCTTCGCCAGATCGGCCACATGGGTCTCCGGGATAAAATCGTCTCCCGGCTCGTTGAACGCGATATGACCGTTGCGGCCGATGCCGAGCAGCTGGATCTCTGCGCCGCCGAGGGACTCAAGCAAGGCGTCGTAGCGCCTGCATTCCGCGGCGGCATCCCGGGCACGGCCGTTCGGGATATGGATATTCTCCGGCTTTATGTTTACTTTTGAAAACAGATGTTCCATCATAAAAGAGAGATAGCTCCGGCCGCTCTCGATCCCGAGACCGAGGTATTCGTCCAAATTGACGCTGCGGCAGCGGGAAAAATCGATCTCTCCGGCCTCGTACATCCGGACAAGTTCCCGATAGATACCGACCGGCGTGGAACCGGTCGCGAATCCGAACACGCCGTCCGGAACGGCTCTCATCCTCGCCGCAATCAGCGCGGCGGCCTGCCGGCTCATTTCTTCGTAGGTTTCGGCACAGATGATTTTCAAATGGGATCCCTCTTAAATTCTTTTTATCCTTTTTTTGCGTCCGTTTCATTATATTCCAAAGCACAGAGCATTACAAGCGCGGCTTTTCCGGATTCTGTGAACTTTTTTGGAGCGGGGAGAACGGATTTCGTTGACAAATCGGGGTGCGTTTGCTATAATATGCAATGCTGTTGCGCGGGCATAATACATCGGCTAGTATGCCAGCCTTCCAAGCTGGATAGGTGGGTTCGACTCCCATTGCCCGCTCCACGTTATCTGCGCCAATAGCTCAGTTGGATAGAGCAACTGCCTTCTAAGCAGTAGGTCCTGGGTTCGAATCCCCGTTGGCGCGCCAGGAACTTGGCGCTGCCGCGGATGTCTGCCACTTCTGTTGGCGCGCTTTAAAGAGGCGGGCCCCCGCAGGATTGCCGGGCCGCGGCCTGATCTTCCGTCTTTGAGGCGGAGCCCCTTTTCCACAAACGGGAGGGATCCCGTCCCCTTTAAAAGGGGAACCATGCGGAAAGACTTTTTGCGGGAGTCGATCCGCATACATGGTGGGTGTAGCGTAGTTTGGTTAACGCGTCAGATTGTGGCTCTGAAGACCGTGGGTTCGAATCCCACCTCCCACCCCATATGAATGAAGAGGTCGCCCGCGGGAGGATTCCGTGGGCGATTTTTCAAAACAGGATACTGGGCTGTAGCCAAGCGGTAAGGCAACGGACTTTGACTCCGTCATCTCGCGCGTCCGAATCGCGCCAGCCCAACCAAAAAAAGCCTGCGCTTCGGCGCGGGTTTTTTTATACGGCTTTACAAAGCCCGCCCGGAAAATACGGCCTTAAAAATACCGGGAGGAATCCGGTTTTTTCATTCACTTCTTGGACCTCCTGCTTTTCCGGCGGCGGAGGCAAAATCTCCCTCTGAAGAAGCGCCGCGGCGGGCCGCCTTGATTTCTCGAAACGGATATGATAGGATGAGGATAATTTTAGGAGCAACGGCGTTTTTTCTTCCGGTTCGTCGGAAGATCCGCGGGAGATGCTCAGAGCGCCGCTTCCTTTTGCGGAGGAATTTCGATGACCGGAACCAAGTGGCTCTTTTTCGACATGGGACATACGCTCATCGACGAGGACGCGGTCTGGGAGGAGCGCTGTCAAAGGCTCTCGGCGCGCCTGAACACGCAGGGTAGGGACGTCTCCGCAGAGGAGATTCGGGCTCTGACGGCGCGCTATGCCGCGGAGTTTCGGAAACTGGTGGAGGACGTGAACCGGTTCTACGGCGCCGGAGACGAGCTCTTCTGCGACCCGGCGGACGGCACCCCTTACCCCGGTGCCGCGGACTTGCTGGCCGCGCTCGCGGGGCGCTACCGGCTCGGCATCGTCGCCAATCAAGCCGCCGGCACGGAGGATCGGCTCAGAAACTGGGGCCTCCGGGACTATTTTGAGATCGTCTGTTCCTCCGCGGAGCTCGGCGTCTCAAAACCGGACCTTCTCATCTTTGAAACCGCATTGGAACAGGCGAACGCCGTGCCGGAATCCTGTTTCATGATCGGCGACCGGCTCGACAACGACATCGCCCCGGCCAAAAAACTCGGCATGGGCACGGTCTGGATCCGGCAGGGTTTCGGACTTTATCAAGTCGCGCCTTCGTCGGAATATGAACCGGACTACACCGCGGAGAGTCTTTCGGAGGCCGCGGGGCTCTTTCTCTGAACGCCGGAGGAATCATGATGGAAAAACGGGGTCTTTTCTCTTTGCTGAATACGCTGCGGTCATCGCTTTATCCCGGCCGCTGTCCGGCCTGCGGAAAAGTTCTTCCGAAGGGATGCGACCTCTGCGCGGACTGCGCGGCAAAGCTGGAGCCGGTACCGCACTGCCTCGCGGCGGATCTGCCGGGCGGTATGTTTACGCGCGCGGCCGCCGCCTACTATTACAGTGGTCCGGCCCGGAACGCCGTCGCCCGCTACAAATTCCATTTCCGGAAGCGTTATGCCGTGACGATCGCAAAATGGCTTTATAAAGCGTATCTCGTTCAGTACGGCGGGCAGCATTTCGACTTTGTCGCGGCACCTCCCGACGCCTGCCCCGGAGAGAAGTGCGGCCCGTTTCCTCATAATGCGGTGCTGGCGGAGACATTCGCGCGGTATGCGGGCCTGTCTTTTGCGCCGGACCTGCTCGTCAAGACGCGCCGGACCGCAAAACAACATGCGCTCTCCGCAGAAAAGCGCAGCACCAACCTGATCGGCGCGTTCCGGGCAAAAGGGGATCTCTCCGGCCTGCGGATTCTGCTGGCGGACGACATTCTGACCTCCGGGAATACGGCATGGTTCTGCGCGGAGGCGCTCAAAAAGGCGGGCGCGTCGGAGGTCTGCGTCGTCACGGCCGCCACAACAAAATCCGATCTGCCGGAAGGTCCTTTTCCGAATAACCCCGTACTCAAATGATCTCATCAAAAAAACGGCCCCGTCTTTTGCGCGGAGCCGTCTTTTTATGCGTTTATGAGCTTGTGGAAACCCGGCCGCCGATGGGAGCGACCGTTTTCGGGCGATCACTCCGCCGTCTGATTGTTTTCTTCCGGAGCGGCCGGTTTTTCCGAATCTTCGGAATCTTTTTCATCCGTCTTTTCCGGCGCGGGCTCCTGAGGGGCCGGCAAAATGGCTTTCGCGGCGGCTTTCCACGGCTTCTCCTGCGGGGCGGTCTCCGGGGCGGTCTTTGGGAGCCTCCGCGGAACTTCTGTCCCGGTCACGCTGAGCACGCCGTCCTGTGCGGAGACGAGGACGGATTCGAGTTGCTGATCCGCGTGCTCAACGAGCATCGTGCAGATGCGGTCCTCCACCTCCTTGCGGATGACGCGCACCAGATCGCGCGCGCCGCTCTTGCCGCCGAAGGATTTTTCGGCGACCGCTTTGAGCGCGGCATCGTCGTAGGCGAGAGCGATGCCCTTCTCCTGAAGCGGCCCGCGCAGCTCCTCCAGCCGGAGGGCGGCGATGCGCTCGTAATTTTCCTTCGTGAGCGCGCGGAAGACGACGATCTCATCCACTCTGCCGAGGAACTCCGGACGGAGGAATTCGCCGAGCGCCTTACGCACCTTTTCCTTCTCCGCGGAATACTCGGTCTGGTTGAAGCCGAGGGCGTTGTCGTGCCGGTCGCTGCCGGCGTTGGAGGTCATGATGATGACCGTATTGGCAAAGGAGACCACCCGGCCGTGGGCGTCGGCGATCTTGCCCTCGTCGAGGATTTGAAGCAGGATATTCATGACGTCCGGATGCGCCTTTTCGATCTCATCGAACAGGATGACGGAATATGGCTTGCGGCGCACTTTTTCGGTCAGTTGGCCGGCCTCGTCGTAGCCGACGTATCCCGGCGGCGAGCCGACGATGCGCGAGACCGCGAATTTTTCCATGAATTCCGACATGTCGAGCCGGATCAGCGGATCGGTCCCTTGGAAGAGGCAGTTCGCCAGCACTTTGACGAGCTCCGTCTTGCCGACGCCGGTCGGGCCGACGAAGATAAAGGAGGCGGGCCTCCTGCGCGGAGATCTGGACTCTGGAGCGACGAACCGCCGCCGCGACGAGTTCGCAGGCCTCGTCCTGTCCGATCACCTTGGCTTTCAGCTCGGATTCGAGCTGGCCGAGCTTCTGGAGATCGCTCTCCTGCACCTTGCTCGCCGGGATACCGGTCCAGAGCTCGATGACGACCGCGAGATCGTGTTCGGTCACCTCCGCGGCCAGCGCAACCGGCTCGAGCCGCTTGTGCTCCTCCTCGAGCTGCATCAGCTCGGATTTGGCTTTAGCAAGCGTTTCGTAGTCGATCTCCTCATCCTGTTCGAGATCGGAAATTTTTTCTTCGGCCGTGCGGATTTTCTGCCCGGTGATCTCGTATTCCGCGAGCTCCTTGTTGGCGAGGGCCGCGCAGGAACAGGCCTCATCCAGCAGGTCGATCGCCTTATCCGGCAAAAACCGGTCGGTGATATACCGCTCGGAGAGGCGAGCGCAGCTTTGCAAAATTCCGTCGCCGACGCTGACGTGGTGGAATTTCTCGTAATTCGGGGCGATGCCTTTAAGAATCCGGAACGTCTCCTCAAGGGTCGGCTCCTCCACCGTCACCGGCTGGAAGCGGCGCTCAAGGGCGGCGTCTTTCTCGATATATTTGCGGTACTCGTCGAACGTGGTGGCGCCGATAACCTGAATCTCGCCGCGGGAGAGAGAGGGCTTCAGGATATTGGCGGCGTTCATGCCGCCCTCGGTGTCGCCGGTGCCGACGAGGCTGTGGATCTCGTCGATAAAGAGGATGATGTTCCCCTCATGCTTGACCTCGTCGACCAGCCCCTTGACGCGGCTCTCAAACTGGCCGCGGAACTGGGTTCCGGCGACCAGAGCGGTCAGATCGAGCAGCCAGAGCTCCTTCTCCGCGAGCTTGGCGGGCACGTCGCCGGAGACGATTCTCTGGGCGATGCCCTCGGCGATCGCGGTCTTGCCGACGCCCGGCTCGCCGATCAGGCAGGGGTTATTCTTGGTGCGGCGGTTGAGAATCTGCACGACGCGGTAGATCTCGCGCTCCCGCCCGACAATCGGATCGAAGCCGTTCTGCCGCGCCTTCTCCGTCAGATTCTCGCAGTAGGCCGGCAGGTACTTGAGTTCCTGCTTCTTTTCTTTTTCTTTTTTTTCTTTCTTGGGCGGCTTTTTCTCCTGAGTGGGAGTTTCTCCGGCGCCGGCCGGCAGATTCCCACCGAAGATTCCGCTGAGGAACGGGAAGGACTGCGCCCCGCCGGGCTGAAAATCTTCCTCTTCCCCATCCTGCATGGCCTCCATCATCTGGTCGCTGATGGCGTCAAGCTCGTCGCCGGAAATGCCCATTTTATTCATCAAATCGTCGACCGGCTTGATGCCAAGCTCCCGGGCGCACTGAAGACAGAGGCCCTCGCTGGTCGTCTTGCCGTTTTCATCCAGATGCGTCATAAAGACAACGGCGATTCTCTTTTTGCATCTCGAGCAAAGCATATTGTTCATGGAAATCCTCCGATGGAGACATCAATTATCATTTTCTTATTAGGATAACCGAATTTTGTGAATAACGAATTAAGAATCCATGTGCTTTTTTTAGAAAAACACACTTTTTTCCAAAACGGGGCCCTTTCGGAAGCAGGCTTCTCCAAACCGCGCGCCTTTTCGGAAATGGGCGAACAGACTCCCGGAGGGCAAAACGGCCCGCCGGTGTACGGCAGCGCGTCACCTCCGGCAGGCCGAAAAAAGGGAGCGAACTCATTCCTTCTTTTTTTCTTTATACACCTTGTAATACCGGTACGTGGCGTAAAGCATAAAGGCCAGAAGAGCGAAGAAAATGCCGTCGCGGACGCCTTCCGGCAGGTTGGGGAAAAACGTGACGAGAAACGCCGCCGAATAATATAGGAACGTGCCGGCTTTTCCGTACCATCTGGCGGAGACGACCTGCTTCTTCTTCTTATATATGCGGACACCGCCCGCAAAGATCAGCACATCCTTCAAAATAAAGCAGACGACGGCCGGCCAGAGCGCCGGATGCCGTACCGCAAGGGAGACCGATACCGTGATCTGCGTCAGTTTGTCCGCCAGCGGATCCAGCGCCTTGCCGAGCTCGGTGATCTGGCCGAACTTCCGGGCGATGATGCCGTCGACGACATCCGTCAGACCTGAAACCAGCAGAATCACCGCCGCAAGACGATAGCCGGCTGTCGTTTCCGCCTGAAAATAAACGGTCAGGAAGGCAGGAATCAACAGCAGGCGGAACCCGGACAGGATGTTCGGAATGCTGAAGATTTCCTTTGTCGCCGGCCTCATTGCAGAATGGGCGCCGCGCCGACTACGCTGTACACCCATTTAAAAAGATACGTTTTGGCAATGACCTCGTCGGAGAGAAACGCCCATCTTCCTTCAAAGAAAAGCTTCGCAACGAAAATCACAAAGGCGAAAGCACAGACCCGGAACGCGCCCTCGATCAGGCCGAGCACAAATCCGAAGAAACCGTCCGTTTTGCCGAAAACGGCATTTTTGCGCACGCCGCGCACTCTCTTTTCAATCACATGAAGGAGCAGCAAGAGAACCAGCATCGACACGATGAACAGGAGCACCCGGAACACCGGGCGGAGCACCGGCTCAAGCAAATACTGCATCAGCGCATCTGAAAGGGACTCTCCCGACTCCGTGACGGCCTCCTGCATCGTGCCGTCCGCGGCGCCGCTGATCTTAAAAATCAGAAACACAAACGCCGGCAAACCGGTAAGCGACCCTTCTATATTACCGAGAAAGGCCTCCGATTGTGTGACGGAAGCCGCGGCGGCCGCGGTCTGATTGGTGAGAAGCGGTCTTACGACGCTCGTGAGGATGAATTCCGTGCCGATCCGGCAAACAATGATGGAGAGCACGATGGCGGCCATCCCGCCCACGATTCGGATAAAAGAATCGCTGAACCCGTATTTCGTCCTGCGGATCACTGCCGTCAGGACCAGGATTACGGCGACCGCATCGTAGGCAAGGGCCATATAGGTGATGTTCATGCAGTTCCTCCTGTTCTGTCAGTTTCTCTGCCTTATCAAAAACCCGTCAGGCGGGTGTATCCGTTTCTATGGCGCAGAGCGTGTTCCTCGTCACCGCATAGAAGCCGCCGTTCACCAGCGCCACCTTCAGCGCGTCCTGCTCCGCCGACGAATAGGCGAGCATCGAGCCGTCTGTTCCAAATACCGTGAGGTTCCCGGAGCAGTAGACCGCCGCCCGTTTGGCGTCGCAGCAACAGGCGATGAGCTTTCCGGCGGCGGAAGCCGAGGCCTTCTCCTCCATTCCGTCCCCGAGAAAGACCAGCTTGCAGCTTCTCGACTCCGTATATCGGTCGAAGATCAGCACCGTTTCTTCGCCCCCGGGCGGGCACAGATAGGCGGTGAGATCGCCGTCGTAGCCGTAATAGCCGAGAAGCTCGCCGTCCGTATCGATCTCCGCAGCCTGATCGTCGCAGATCACGCGGATGCTGTCCTTATCGGTAAAGGAGAGACCGACGATCGCGGAACCTTCGAAGCGGCGCTGAGCCTGTTCCTCCGAGGAATCGACGGCGAAGATATGGACGGTCGAATAGATCTGACCGCCGGAGGCATAGACGGAGGCTGCCGCGATGGTCCTTTCATCCGGACCGACCGCCGCCGCCACCACATATTCCTCCGCGGGCGACCAACTGAAGATCATGTCGAAATCCGGGCTGTATACCATCACCTGCGAGGCATACCTCTGGGCGCCGGTCACCACGGTGAGATAGCCGTCCTCCGAAAGGGAGGCGGTGATGATCTCATAATCATACGTCTGCTCAAAAAGCACCGATGTGCGCGTGCGGACCTGAAGCAGGGTTCCGCCGCGGTCGTAAATCAGCATCCGCCGGCCGGAAGCCTCCGCGCAGGGCGCGGTCATACCGTGCTGTTCGTAGAGCAGTTCCCTGCCCCCGGTGGAATAGAGGTAGACCGCCGTATCGGTCAGGATGCCGACGCTGCCGCCCCAGTCGAACATGGAGAGCGTGGCGTCGCCGGAAAATTCCGTCGGGAGGGAACCCCCGCCCGAGGTGGAGGAGGCGACCAGATCGCTTACAAGGCCGAAAAGATCGTTTTCGGCCGCGAAATAGACGCCGACGACAACTACGACGGTGACGGCGGCCGCTACGATCAGACGAAAGAATCTCTGGGCCGCATATTTTCTCCTGCGTTTTTTATGCGCGGTCTCAAATTCCGAGACCTTTTTTTGGGCCAATTCTTTCGCCTCCTTTCCGCCGGAATCCGATGGATCACTCCTTGCGGAAGGCGGCGGACCGCAGAAGCGCCGTGCCGATCGCAGCGGAGAGCACCGCCGCAACGACCGCCTCCACAAGACCGCTGCCGGTGACGATCGTTTTGATCGTCGTAAGCAGCGCCTCATAGGCGATATCTTTTACCGCCGCGTAGCTGTGGCCAAAGAACAGATAAATGCCGCCCATGACAAAAATGGTATTTGTCATCGAGCCGACAAATCCGGCCACCGCGCAGGCAATCGGTCTTTTTGCCTTAAATTTGATCATCGCGGAGAAGACGAGCGCCGCGAAAATGCCGATCAGAATGCGCGGCAGCAAAACGACGACGAGCGCCCAAAGGCTACCCTTGTCGCTGCCGAGCACCGGGATGAACGGCGAAAAGACAAAGGAGGAGGCATTCGGCGAAACCGTATTCTTGATCAGACTTGTCAAGCCGAAAACGCCGCCGAGAAGCGCGCCTTTTTTCCAGCCGAAGAGAATCGCGCCGATGATGACCGGGATATGGATGGTTGTCGCATTGATCGGGCCAAGCGGGATATAACCGAGAAAAGGCACCACCGACATCACAATGATAACGGCAACAAATAATGCGGTTTCAGAAAGCTCTTTCGTCCTGTTGTTGTGTTCCACCGACCGTCCCCCCAAAATTTCAAAAATATATTTTATAATTATACTCTCGAAGTCTTTGTAAATCAAGATACGGCCGCCGTCCGCATCAGACGCTCGGTCCGGTCGGAAAGCAGGGCGTGTTCCGGGAGCTTCAGATCTGGATCCTTTTCCAGAAGTTCCGCAGCCGCCTGTTTCGCGAGCTCCAGCAGCTTCATATCCCTTGCCATATCCGCCATCTTGAGCGTCGGCAGGCCATGCTGCCGGAAACCGAAGAAATCGCCCGGCCCCCGCATCCGCAGATCCTGTTCCGCGATCCGGAAGCCGTCCGACGTTGAGCAAAGCAGCTTCAGGCGCTCCTGTGTCTCCGCGTTTCTGGTCCCGGAGACAAGGATGCAGTAGCTCTGCTCGGTGCCTCTGCCGACGCGGCCCCGGAGCTGATGGAGCTGGGAGAGCCCGAAGCGGTCGGCGTCCTCAATCAGCATGACGACGGCGTTCGGCACATCTACGCCGACCTCGACGACCGTGGTGGAAACCAATACCTGAAGCCGGTTCTCGGCAAAGGCCCGCATCACGCGCTCCTTTTCGCCGGGTTTCATCTTCCCGTGCAAAAGACCGACGCTGCAGCCGGCGAGTTCCTGCCCGGTCAGCCGCTCCGCGAGATCCGCGGCGGCGGTCAGGCTGAGGTTTTCTTCATTCTGTTCGATCAGCGGGCAGACAATATAGCTTTGGAGCCCATGGTCGGCAAATTTCCGGATAAAACTCATTGCGCGCGGCAGAAGATCCGGCTCAATCAGATAGGTTTTGACCGGGAGGCGGTTTTTCGGCATCTCGTCGAGCACGGAGACGTCGAGATCGCCGTACATGACGAAGGCGAGCGTGCGCGGAATCGGCGTGGCGGACATCACGAGCGCATGCGGCGACCGGGCCTTCTCCATCAGGGCGAGTCGCTGCCGGACGCCGAAGCGGTGCTGCTCGTCCGTCACGACGAGGCCGAGCTCCCGGAAGGAAACGCCCTCCTGAATCAGCGCGTGGGTGCCGACCGCAATCTGTGCGAGGCCGGACGCGATGGCATCCCGAGCGGCCTCCTTCTGTTTTTCTTTCATGGAACCGGTCAGCAGCGCGACGCCGATGCCGAGCGGGGCGAACAGCTTTTCAAGCGTCTCGGCGTGCTGGGCGGCAAGGACCTCCGTCGGCGCCATCATCGCGCATTGAAGCCCGCTCTGCACGGCCGCGTACATGCAGGCGGCCGCGACCGCCGTCTTGCCGGAGCCGACGTCCCCCTGCACCAGCCGGTTCATCGGCACGGGTTTGGCCAGATCGGCCGTGCACTCGGCGATCACGCGCTTCTGGGCATCCGTAAGTTCAAAGCCGAGCGCGCCGAAAAACGGCCGCAGGTCGCAGGGCCGCACCGGAATGCCGGTCGCCGCGCGGTTCTTGCCCCTTGTGAGCGCGAGGCCGAGCGAAAATTCAAAGAATTCCTCAAAGATCAGCCGCCGTTTCGCCCTCGCGAGCGCGGAAGCCGACTCCGGAAAATGGATGCTCCGGACGGCCTCGGTTTTTGAGCACAGAAAATACTGTTTGAGCACGGCTTCGGGCAGCTCGTCGGGGATCTGCTCCCCACAGGCTTCGAGCGCGGCTTTGACGTTGGCGGAGATCATCTTGCCGGAGAGTCCCTCCGTCAGCGGATAGCGCGGAAGATACCCGTTCTCCTCCGCGGGAAAGATCTCGGGCGCGGTCATCTCCCCGCCGGTGAATCGCTTGGAAAACAGGCCGTAGAAAATATATTCCTTTCCGATCTCCAGCGACTCGACCGCATATTTCATATTAAAAAAGGTCAACAGCATATCCGCGCGGTCGTCGGCGACGCGCACCTTGTAGACGGAGAGCCCCCTGCGGATGCGCTGCTCCGACGTCTTCGCGTCCACCGAGGCGCGGATCGCGCAGAGCTCGCCCTCCTCCGCATCGGAGATGGATTTCGGCGCGGTGAGGTCGATATAATCCCGCGGATAATGTTCCAGCAGGTCGCCGACCGTAAAGACGCCGAGCCTGCCGTAGAGCGCCGCGCGTTTTTCGCCGACGCCTTTGATATAGCGAATGTCGGAATCCGGCGTGATCTCCACGGCGGCGCCCTCCCTTATAATCTATTTGATTTTATTCTAACGCAAAGTCCATGGAAAGTTAAGAGGGATTTTGTGAATGCGCGCAATTCCTTCTCCGGAAACCTCCGGAGATTTTTTCGTCTTGATCGGCGCAAAAAAACCGGTATAATGGAAAATAGAATCCTTTTTTATCCGCCGGATGCCTTTTTTTCTTCCATGAGAGGAGACCATGCATGGATATTGAAAAATACAGGGCGTTTCTTGCCGTCGCGGAATGCGGCAGCTTCACCGCGGCATCAAAAAAAGTCGGCCTCACCCAGTCCGGCGTCAGCCACGCCGTCTCCAGTCTGGAAAAGGAACTGGGGTTTTCGCTTCTGAGACGAAGCCGGGGCGTCGTCCGGCCGACCGAGGAGGGAGAGAAACTGCTTCCTTCGATCAAAAACGTGCTGCGCGGCTGCGAGGAACTGAATCAGACGGCGGCCGAGATCCGGGGCCTCAGTCTCGGCACGATCCGCGTCGGCGCTTTCACGAGCGTTGCGGTCTGCTGGATGCCCGGAATGATCAATGAATTCCGGGAACGGTATCCGGCCGTGGAATTGCAGCTCCTGACCGGGAACTGTCTGGAGGTAAAAAACTGGCTTCAGAACGGTTCCGCGGATGCCGGGTTCGTCACGCTGCCCTGCGGGATCAACGGCCTCTGCATCCCGCTCCGGACCGAACGGCTGCTGACCGTTTTGCCGAAGAACCACCGCTTTGCCGACTACCCCTATTTTCCGATCTCCGAGCTCCCAAACGAGGATTTCATCTCGATCGCCGCGTTCTCCGCGCCGTCGGATACCATCAAATCCTTCAATGAAATCAACGTCCGGCCGACCGTCAAATATACCGCCGGAGACGCCTATGCCGCCGTCTCCATGGTACGCAACGGCCTCGGCATCACCATCCTGCCGGAGATGCTGCTGGAGGGCTGCCCCGACGACATCGAGGTCATGGAGACGGCGCCGAAAATCAGCTTCACGATCGGCCTCGCCGTGCCGAAAGCGGCATCCGGCTCTCCCGCCGTCC
>DAOSWK010000066.1:0-9635 GCA_035593545.1 Oscillospiraceae bacterium
CCTTGTCAAAAACAGCGGGAAAATACGGGTTTGCCGAAAAACGAACCCGTCTGCGCCTCGTATAGAGCATACCCGGGCCGAACATCCTTCCGTACCGGCAAACAAATACCGCTCCGATCATAATACCGGATCCGTTTCCCGGGCGCGTCGGCCGATTTCCACGGGATCGAAGGAGGGCGCCTTGGCGGGCGGAGGACCGGGCTTCTTTTCGGAGGCGGCCTGTTCCGGCGTCGTGATGCCTTTGGATTTCCAGCTGATTAAAATTTTATTTATGTAGGGGAACGAAAAAGTGCCCTTGGTATCGACCATACGCTCATAGGCGGTTCGGATCAGCTCCGGGGAGAGCCCGAGCATCCGCCATTCCTCGGCATATTCTCTTTCTTTTGCCGTCAGGCCGCGGGCGGAGATGCCGAGCACGGTTTTGATTTCGCCCTCCCAGCTCTTCCGCTCGTTGAGCACGCGAATGCGCTCCTCGGCCTTCTCGAGGTTGTCGATGCCCGCGTCCTGCCATTCGAGCGCCACTTTCTGGATATAGCGCAGGCTGAGGTGGCCGGCCGTCTTGCAGTATTCGACGACCGTGACGAGCACGTCGGGCGCGATGCCCGCCCATTCGAGCAGCCAGACGAGCGTTGCCGTATCGGAGCTGGAAAATGCCTTACCTAAGCGGGCTTCCGCCTCTTTCAGCACAAAGGCCGCATCTGGATTCCGCTTGACGATGCAGTCCACTTCCAGCATCGTCGGCTTGATCTCCGGCGGCGGAGCAAACAATTTTTCCGACGCAGGAGGTTCGACGGGAGTTTGTCCGGACGCGGTTGACTTCGTGGCGGGAGCCCGTACCGCATCGGTGGAAACGGAGGGATCCGTGCTCTTGGCGGCCTTTTCCGGGGAAACGCCGTCCTTTTCGAGAACGCCTTTTTCCACCCAATAATCGAGCGCGTCGAGGACATCCTCCGCGCTCATATTCAGCTCGCCGGCGATGGGGGAGAGATCCTCCGCGCAGTTGCCGCGGCAGAGAAAGCACAGCAGGACGCGGAGCTGAGCCGCGCCGCTGAAACGGAGGCCGTCCGCCGCCTTGGCCGGGACAAAAAACGCCCCTCCGGCGCGCAGGGAAATGCGGTATGCCAAGCGGATGCCTCCCTTCAAAAGCAATTTCTATCTTTTCATAAAACAAAGCGCGATTGCGAAACTATCGGCCGCCATAGGCAGGCCGGACATGAAAAGAATGCTTGTTTGCGGTTATTATACCAGAAAACGGAACGGCTTGCATCCCGTTTCGGACGGTTTTTGCGAAAAAAAGAGGTAAAAAAACGGCGTCCGAAAATCGGAAACCGCTTTTTCCGCGCTGCCCGCCGGATTCGGGCAAAAGCTCAGAAAACGGAAGCGCGGATCCTGTGAAGAAAGAAAAGAGTTCGGACACAGACGGTGTCCGGACTCTTTTTCATGGAGCGGGTTACGAGGTTTGAACTCGCTACCTCCACCTTGGCAAGGTGGCGCTCTGCCAAATGAGCTAAACCCGCATCGCATTTGCAATTATACCTACGGAGGGGAATTTTGTCAACACCGAAATCGGATTTTTTTGGACGGATGTTTCGTCTCTTTTTTCCCGGGAATGCTTGCAATCGAACAAGCATGGTTGTATAATGGCAATGATAAATTCTGACCGGAAAGAGGCGAGCGAATGAAAGGCGATCTTCATTGCCACAGCTTCTATTCCGACGGTTCCGCATCTGTCGATCAGGTCGTGCATTTCGCCATTGCGGAGGGCCTTGATTTTATCTCGCTCACCGACCATGATACGATGGCCGGCGTCGAACGGGCCGTCAATCTTGGCAAACGCCTCGGCATCCGCGTCGTCCCGGGCCTCGAAGTCTCCACCGTGGATGGGGAGACGGGCCGGAACGTCCATCTGATCTGCTATATGCCGAAGCGTCTGGATAACCTCGAAAAATTTGTCCAGAAGACGCTGGATTCCCGCAACGAAGCCGCCCGTCCGCTGGTGGAGGAGATCGGAAAGGTTTTCCCGATCACATGGAAGAACGTTGTGGAGGCGGCCGGCCCCGCCAAATGTATTTTCCGTCAACACATCATGCGCGCGCTGATGGAGCGCGGCTATTCCTTCGAAATCTTCGGCGATTTTTATCAGGAAGTCTTCAGCCGCATTCCTTACAGCGTCCAATTCCCGGAGGTACGGGAGGCCGTTGAAGTGATCCGCGCGGCCGGAGGTGTCGCCGCTCTGGCGCATCCCGGCGCATATGACTCCCTCGGGCTCGCCGAGGAACTCGCCCGCGACGGCAAGATTCAGGCAATCGAGCTTTCCCATCCGCGCAACACCGACGAGGATAAAAAGGAAATCGCCCGCATCGCCATGGAGTATGGCCTCGTGCCCATCGGCGGCAGCGATTACCATGGATTTTATACCAGCCATCCGCACCCGTTGGGTACCTGTACCACGCCGGGCGAATCGCTGGATGCCCTGCTTAAAGTCAGGGAACAATTAAACAAGTAACGCTGCATCCCGGGGCCTTTGTTCCGGGATGTTTTGTTTGTTTTCGGAACCATGACGTTCCGCGGAAAGAGGGAGGGACCGGTATGTACGGCAACGACGACAGTGATATGAAGATCGCGGGGAACTTGGCGCCGGAGGTCGATGAGAGCGAAGCCGCCGCCCGGCTCTACCATCACGAAAAGGAAAACGGAAACCTCGCCAAGGCGCAGGAGGTCGGCAGCGTGCTGGCTTCGGTCCTGCTCAAGACGGACGGATTTTCCTGCTTTCGGAACTGGGAGGAGGATTTCGCCGCCAGGAACCGCTGCATTCTGTTTGCTTTCGTGGCGGATCAGGCCATCGATACGTTTTTGTCGAACCATCTGATTCGCCAGTTTGCCGAGAGCCGGTTTTACGACGAACTGCGGAGCAACGCGCCGTCCCTCTATGAATCCATCTCCCGGTCGGCGGCCTATTCCATGTATCTGCTGTGCAAACGCAGTGGGGACGGTCGCCGGATCGGCATCGGAAAGGTCTACGCCGAGGTCCTCCGCCACCCGGAGGATGTCGCCTTGGAGCAGGAGGGAGAGCTGCTTTACGAGAGCTTCTACAACATCTGCATCGAGCATCTCCGCCGCGTAGAATTTGCGGCATGAGCATGAAAAAACCGGACAAAAGACTCCGAAAAAAGATCCGTGGTGTTCTTTTTTTGGAGTCTTTATTTCGGACTTCTTTGGGAAAAAGAGAAGGATTTGAGCACGGACGAAAAAAACATCACAATTTCGGAAATAATGAACAAAAAAGTAAAAGATGTACTTTACCTTATGAAAATGTCAACAAGTTTTTCAACAAAATTGTATGTTTTTGATGCTCAAATTTTTTGCTTTTCTCTTTACAATCCAAATGGGCAACGGTATAATGGTATTGTGTTATGGTGTGGGGGTAGACTGCCCTTTTACCCATTTTCCACGCCCATGGAAGGAGAAAATTATGGCTGATCTTGATGAGATGACGATCCCGCGTTCCATACAGGAGTACGTCCCGGGAAAGCAGGTCACGCTGGCTCACCGAATTTCGCGTCCGGACCGGATGATTTATAAAAAGCTCGGTCTGACGGAGGAATTCACCGAGGCCATCGGTATTATCACCATCACTCCGGCCGAGAGCGCCATCATCGCCGCCGATGTCTGCACGAAGGCCGCGAGGATCAAACTTGGTTTTGTCGATCGGTTTTCCGGTGCCGTCGTCTTTGTCGGCGAGATCGGAGCCGTCGATGCCGCGCTTTCCGCCGTCCTGGAGCGTTTTGCGGAGATGCACTACGATATTGTGAAGCTTACGAGGACCTGATGATGGGCGAAGAAACATCCGCCGCGCCGCGCAGGATTATTCTCATGGGGCGTTCCGGCTGCGGAAAAACCACTCTCCTTCAGGCAATTCACAACGAGGCTCTCGAATATCATAAGACGCAGGAGGTCATCGCCACCGCGGATTCGATCGATACGCCCGGAGAATACATCGACCGGCCGTTTTTCTGGAGAGGCGCCGTCACCGCCGCATGTGACGCAGACATCGTCTGTTTTTGTCAGGACTGTGTGGACAGTCTTTGCCGCTTGCCTCAGATGTTTTCCCTGACCTTTGCAAAACCGGTCATCGGCATTGTCACAAAAGCGGACAGCCCCGAGGGAGACATCGAAATGGCAAAAAATTATCTGAAAAACGCCGGCGCCAGACATCTCGTTGTGACGAGCGCCGTAACCAGACAGGGCATCGACGAGCTGCTTCAACTGGTCAAAACCCTTGATCTCTGTGATTATTAGAATCCGGCGGCAATTTTGGAGAAAATATTGCACGGGCAATTCATATAGGAAAAAAGAGATACAGGAGGATTTTTGAATCATGGGTAAAGATAAGATCATCAGCGTGGGTATTGATATTGGGACCTCGACGACACAGGTTATTTTCAGCCGTTTTACGATTGAGAATACCTCCGGCGAGTACATGGTTCCGCGTATCAGCATTACGGATAAAGAGATCGTCTATCAAAGCCCGATTTATACGACCCCTCTGCTTGATGAAAGAACGATCGATGAGGATGCCGTTCACAAAATCGTTGTTGACGAGTATCAAAAGGCCGGCTTCGTTCCGGACGACGTCCAGACCGGCGCCGTCATCATCACCGGCGAGACCGCAAGAAAAGAGAACGCGAAAGGCGTTCTGAACTTTATGTCCGGCATGGCCGGAGATTTCGTGGTGGCAACCGCAGGCAACGACCTCGAGGGCGTCATTGCCGGAAGAGGCGCAGGGACGGCCGCCATTTCTTTGAAAGAACACATCGTCACCGCAAACTGCGATATTGGAGGCGGCACTTCCAACCTCGCCATCTTTAAAGAGAATCATGCCGTCAGCACCGGCTGCTTCGATATCGGCGGGCGGCTTGTCAAGCTCGACAAAAACAATGTCGTGACCTATATTTCCGATCACCTCGGCAAGCTCTGCGCCAAGCACCATATCGATATTCAGGTCGGCAAAAAAATCGATTATAAAGAATGTTATAAAGCCTGCATCCTGATGGCTCAAGTATTGACCACGACGCTTGGCTTTGCGAAATATGACGAGGACGACCTCGACATTATGGTCACCGATCATCCGTTGAAAGTGACGGATAAGATCGATATCGTGACCTTCTCCGGCGGCGTCGGAAATTGCATCTATCATGACCAGTCCGCGAAGGGCGACTTCGCTTTCAACGATATCGGCATCGTGCTCGCGAAAGCCATCAACGAAGTCTTTGCCCCGTTCAAGGATCGGATCCGCGAGCCGCTGGAGACCATCCGCGCCACCGTCATCGGCGCCGGCATGTATTCCACCGAACTCTCCGGTTCCACGATTTCTTATACGCCGGACATCAAGCTCCCGATGAAGACCATCCCGATCATCAAGCTCGCTCCGTCGGACGAGCAGCTCTCCGCGGAAGCATTCGCGAAGAAGCTGATCCCGATGGTTCAGTGGTACAGCGATCCGGACGAGGGTCAGGAGCTCTGCGCGCTTGCCCTTGTCGGCGCAAACTGCCCGCTCTTTAAAGAAGTGGAGCGCTATGCCGACATGATTATCGCCGGCATGCAGCCGATCATCCAGAGCAAACAGCCGCTGATCGTGATCCTCCGCGAGGATATGGCAAAATGCCTCGGCCAGAATTTGATGGTCAAGCTCGGCAGAGAAAAGGACATGATCTGCATCGACAGCGTCGACGTCAATCAGGGGGATTATATCGACATCGGCGCGCCGCTGATGCGCGGAAGAATTCTCCCGGTCGTCGTCAAGACGCTGGTTTTCAACTGAGAATTCCGCGGCCGGGAAGGGAAAGAACGCCGTTTAAAGGAACTTCCCGGTACATATTAAATAAATGAATAATAAAAAGACGTAAAGTCGTTACCAAATAAGGTTTCAGGAAGGAGGAAACACCGTCTTCAATTCCGGCAAAAACCTGGCATTCAAATTCAACAAAGGAGTGAACATTTTTGATTCTGAAAAGCAAATTGTTCGGAAAAGTCTATGAGTTCAAAGATGTAAAAGATGTTCTCGGGAAAGCGAACGAACTGAAGTCCGGCGACCAGCTTGCTGGTGTCGCTGCCGAAACCGTTCAGGAGCGCATTGCTGCGAAAGCCTGCCTCGCCAACCTGACCGTCCAAGACATTTATGAGAACCCTGTTGCTCCGTATGAAGAAGACGAAGTCACTCGTTGCATCCAGGATGGCATCAACTTCAAAGCTTATGAAAGATGCAAAAACTGGACGCTGGCTCAGCTCCGTGAATTCATCCTCGACGACCACACCACCACGGCTCAGGTTCGTGACATCTCCGTTGGTCTCTCTGCTGAGGTTGCCTCCGCCGTCACTAAACTGATGTCCTCCATCGACCTGATGATCGGTGCTCAGAAGATGCCGGTTTACAAGACCTGCGTTACCACCTGCGGCTATCCGGATCGCCTTTCCTTCCGCCTCCAGCCGAACCACACCACCGATGATATCGACGCCATGAGAATCACCTACATGGAAGGTTTCTCCTATTGCGTCGGCGATGCTCTGTTCGGTATGAACCCGGTTGATGACACCGTCGGCAACGTCGACCGCGTCATGAGAGACTATTGGGAATTTGCCCGTAAATGGGAAATCCCGACTCAGGTTTGCTGCCTTGCCCATGTCACCACCCAGATGGAGTGCGTCAAGAACGGCGCCCCGGCCGATATGATCTTCCAGTCCATCGCTGGATCTCAGATCGCCAACGACGCTTTCGGTGTCAACATTGCCATGCTGGATGAGGCCGAAGACCTGATGCATCATCAGGGCACCGGCTCTGGCCCGGATGTTCTGTACTTTGAGACCGGCGAAGGTGCCGAGCTCTCTGCCGACGGCCATTGGGGCGCCGACCAGTTGACGATGGAAGCCCGCTGCTATGGTCTTGCCAAGAGATATCATCCGTATCTGGTCGACTCCGTCGTCGGCTTCATCGGACCTGAATATCTGTACGATGCCAAACAGGTCGCCCGTGCCGGTATGGAAGACCACTTCATGGGCAAACTGCTCGGTATTTCTATGGGCTGCGACGCTTGCTACACCAACCACATGAAATGCGACCAGAACGACAACGAGAACCTTGAGATCCTGCTCTCTGCGGCTGGATGCAACTTCTTCATGGCTGTTCCGTGCGCGGATGACTGCATGCTGATGTATCAGTCCACTGGTTATCACGATGACCATGCGACTCGTCAGGCTGTTGGCAAAAAACCGCTTCCGGAATTCGAGAAATGGTGCCAGAAGATGGGCTTCCTCGAAGAAGATGGACTTACCCTCGGCCCGAACGCCGGCGACGGTTCCGTATTTCTTTGATTCTCGGATTTCTGGTAGAGCTCCTACCGAGCGAATACTATTTTATGACGGGAGGATTAACCGATAATGGTATCTGATGACAAACTGAAAGAGATTATTGCTCAGGTCGTCGGTGAAATGATGAAAGACGCTCCCGCAGCGAAGGCCCCCAAAGCTTGCAAAGCCTGCTGCGGCGAAGACGTTTCTGATGATAGCCTCGAAGACCTCACAGCATACAAGCTGAACGAGTGGTATCAGGTTCCGAATGCTCATAACGAAGCTGAGTACCGTCGCCTGAAGCTCCTGACCCCTGCTCGTCTGGGTGTCTGGCACTGTGGCGCTCGTGAAATGACCAACACCATGCTCCGTTTCCGTGCGGACCATGCTGCTGCTCAGGACGCTGTTTTCAATGAGTTCCCGGCCGAATTCCTTGAGCAGCGCGGGATTAAAGAGTTCGTAACCCGCTGCGACTGCAAGGATACTTATCTGACCAGACCGGACCTTGGCAGAAGACTCAGTGAGGATTCCGCCAAAGATCTGAAGGCTTTCATCAGCAAGAAACCGCAGGTCGTCGTCTATGCATCCGACGGTCTGTCCGGCACTGCTATCGAAGCCAACTACGATATCGTCATTCCGGCTATTATGAACGGACTGAAAGCTTACGGCTATGATGCCTGCGAGCCTTTCTTCGTCAGATATGGCCGTGTCGGTGCTCAGGACGAAGTTTCCCAGATCACCGGATGCGATGTCTGCTGCGTTCTGATCGGTGAGAGACCTGGTCTGGCGACTGCCGAGTCCATGTCCGCTTACCTCACTTGGCAAGGCACGATTGGTATGTCTGAAGCCAGACGTACCGTCGTCTCCAACATTCATAACGCCGGAACCCCGGCCGCCGAAGCTGGCGCCCACATCGCCGATATTATCGACCAGATGTTCAAGCAGAAAGCTTCCGGTCTGGATCTGAAGCTGTAAGTTCAGCGACGCAATTTTGCATTTTTGTGTGATGCACAAAGATTTTCTACTACCTTATATCTATGAAGGAGGTACATTTTCGTGATTTACGACGAATTAAGAACTACTGTACTGATGATCAAGGTTATCCCGAACGTTGCCCCTGACCTCCAGAAACAATGGAATATGCCGGAAGGCCATCGCTCTGTCGGCTTTTTCTCCACGGACTGCGATGATGTCGGCTACACCTCCGTTGATGAGGCCACCAAAAAGGCTGACGTCAAAGTCGTTCTTGCGAAATCCATGTATGGCGGCGCCCCGAACGCCACTCAGAAATATGCCGGTGAGTTCATCGGTGTCCTTTCTGGCCCGAACCCTGCTGAAGTCAAAGCCGGCCTGGCCGCTGCCTTCGATCTTATCAACGGCGACGCGACCTTCTATTCTGCCAACGATGACGACTCCACTGCTTACTATGCATTCACCATTTCCCGTACCGGCTCTTATCTGTCCGAGTGCGGTGGTGTTCCGGAAGGCACCCCGATCGCTTATCTGATCGCCCCGCCGATGGAAGCCCAGTACGGCATGGATGCCGCCCTCAAAGCTGCCGACGTCAGAATGTGCTGCTACTTCGAGCCGCCGTCTGAGACGAACTTCGGTGGTGGTTATCTTACTGGTACTCAGTCTGCCTGCAAAGCTGCCTGCGATGCATTTGCGGACGCGGTTATTTACTGCAACGCCAATCCTTTGAAATACTGATTGCCTCTTATATCTTAAAGGTATAAAAAACTACTAAGATATCAGGAGGTGACGGATTATGAGTATAGGCGCACTGGGAATGCTGGAGACCTACGGCCTTCTGGCCGCGATTGAAGGACTCGACTCAGCCCTGAAAGCCGCTAACGTCACCTTGTCCGGATTCAAATATGTAACGGGAGGTTTTGTTACCTTCTTCGTTACCGGCGATGTCGGTGCATGCAAAGCCGCCATCGCAGCCGGCGAAGCTGCCGCGAAAAAAGTGGGAAAGGTCATCTCTTCTCTGGTAATCCCGAGGCCCGCTGAGAGCACGACTCAAATCTCGTCTCTCACCGAGAGGCCCGGCGGAAGAAGGCGCTCGACCAGGGCCGTGCCCAGGAACCCGGTCGACCCGGTGATGGCGATGCGCTTGCCCGCGAGGTCCTCGGCGATCACGGATCGTTGTCTACCACTTGGTAGAGAGGTGTGCCAGCATGGTCACCATGGCCCCGTGGGCGGCATCCCCGACCCGAACCGTGAGCGGAAGTACGCCACATGCGCCCGGTTTCCGTGCCGGCTTCGGCGGGAGACCGTCGGGAATCGCC
>DAOSWK010000067.1:0-9606 GCA_035593545.1 Oscillospiraceae bacterium
CTCGGCGCCGCGGCCGCAGGAGCCCGCGAGATGCCCGGCGAGGAGCACGAAGTCATCGCGCGGACTCCTGCGGCCGCGGCGCCGAGGACCATATTGATCGCGGCGATCTCGGATTCCGCCTGAAGAAAGACGCCTCCGACCTTCGGCATCTGGCGGGACATGCAGGCGGCGATCTCCGTCTGAGGCGTGATCGGATAGCCGAAATAATGGCGGCAGCCGGCGCGGATGGCGGCTTCGGCGATCGCCTCGTTGCCCTTCATAAGTACTCTTTCAGCCAATATACTCATCCTTTCCTGTTATCCAATGCATGAAATCCGCTCTGCGGATTTCATGCTGGAAGTTTGCCTTGCCCGCCTTGTAGGACGGCGGGCATTTGCTCCGTGAACCGGCAAACTTCATTTTAAACAAAACCTGTTCACGATTCATACGATAACCAAAATGCCGGACGCTTCCGTCATTTTTCGACGGTGATCGCGCTGTCCGGGCAGATGATGCCGCACATCGCGCAGGCGATGCACAAGGATTGGTCGGTCATCTCCGCGGGATTGTAGCCCTTTGCGGAGATTCGGTCGGGCGCCAAACGCAGGATTTTTTTCGGGCATACGGATACGCAAAGCCCACATCCCTTGCAGACCGACTCGTCAACGGTAACTTTCGCCATAAGGCAACCCTCCAAAAAATGAAATAATAAAATAAGAATCCATAAAACGGCTCGCCCTGTCTTTTGCCAAAGCCGGCTCCGCGGGGAAGCGTTCCTTCGCGGGAACACGTCCGCTTGGTGAAAACGTCCCAAGAAGCGGCGCTTTTTCCGGCCCTTTCAGGTCATAACAGGTTCCGGCAGGGCGGCATTTTTAGCAGCAGTTCCCTGGATTTCGCAGATAGAACGGGCACTTGCCCTCTTTCAGAACGCTTTCCGGCTTCTCCGCGTATTTTACACAGGAGGAGGCGGAGCCTTTTTCTTTATAAATGCAGGTCCGGCAGATCAGCTCCCGGTTGGAGACGAGCCCGTCGTCCGTGGCCCAGAGCTTTCGTTCCGCAGGGCGTTCTTTTTTGTGCGCACCGCAGGCGCACGGGATTTTTCCCATGATCCGACAACTCCTTTCCCATCAAAGCGACTTATGCCGGGGAAAACTTATTCTTAGGGAAAGATCCTGTCCGCCGGTAGGCGGACGGAGGATGGATTCCGGAGAAGATCGTAAAGCAAGCGGATTCCGGCGTGAAATCGGAGATATTACCCGCCGTCCCACAAGGCGGGCAAGGCAAGTCCTCGGCATGAATCACAGACGGATCTTCCGATTGGTCTTAGTTGCGACGAGCTTGCGTCCGCGCGAAGATCGGCACACGGTGCCGCATGGCGCCGGCCTGTTTTTGGCCGGCGAGAAAACTCGCAGCCGGGATGGATTTGTGTACGACGAAGTTTACCGGTTTGCGAAGCAAATGCCCGCCGTCCCACAAGGCGGGCAAGGCAAACTCCCAGCATAAATCCGCCCCTGCGGATTTTATGCGTTTTCCCACGGGAATTTTACGAGGATCTCCACAGGGAACGGTTCCGGTACCTTTGCGGATTCGCAGCCTTTGAGCACGCAGGTCGCGAGCAGCGGCAGCCCGGTAAGCACGGAAACCTGCGCGGCATAGTCCACGCTCTCTTCGATATCTCCGGCGGCGGTCTCCCGGCCGAAGTTCGTATTGTTGACAAGGAAGCCGCCCCTGAGACGGGAGGCCGCCTCGATCTCATGGAGAATCTGTACCGCATCCTCCGGGGTGCCGGTCAGGTTGCGGCTCTTGTTGACGACATAGAGCATCGCGTAGCCGGCCTTTTGCAGTTTTGCGGCATATCGGCCAAGAGCGGCCGCGCCCGCATCGTCGCCGCCCGCATCGAGAATCAGGCGCTTGCCGGAAAGAATGGCGGCGTCGATCTTTGCGGAGAGGGACGGCGTATCCAGCGTGGTGCCGAGGAAGGTCGGCACGATCAATTCACAGGGGAGCGCCCCGGCGTAATCGCCCGTGCGGAAATAGGGATTGACGATGTCGAGATCGCAGAGCACCGGAGCCTCACCCGCCGCAAGCAGATACTTTGCAAGGTTCAGGGTGAAATTGGTTTTGCCCGAGCCGTAATGCCCGGTCACAATCAGAATGTTTTCTTCCGGCAATTTCACCCTTCTGCACCCCCTGCAAAAAAATTTAATCTTTATTATAGCATTCCCAAAAGAGGGATTCAATGTTTTTTTGTGGAAGACAGGAAGAAAATCCGGGGCACGGCGGAAAAATCGCCTCCGGATACAAGAAAAACCGCCGCCGCGGGACCGGAAAAACCCCATTCGGATCGAAAAAAATCACCCTTTTCCGCTCTCATGGAGTGAAAAATTTGACATTCTTCCCCATTTCGGCTATAATAGGCCGTACTTTGCGGGGAGGCGCGCCATGAGGAAGTTTTTAGCGGGCGCGTTCCGGTTTTTTGCGTTTTTCGGTTCGCGGTATTTTCAGCTGATGCTGTTTGCGGCGGCGGCCTCTGTGCTGGTCTTTTGGATTCCGGCGCAGATCCGCACCGTGCGCATCGACGATGACGGAGAGGTCTTCGCCGTGCGCACCACCGAGGACAATCCGGAACGCATCCTTGAAAAATACGGCATCACGGTCGGCTATGGGGATACGCTCTCTGTGACCGGCTTTGAGAGCTCCGGCCTTGCGGCGGATTACAGCGACGTCACGGCGGAGATCCGCGTCGCCCGCGCGTTCGAGGTGGATATTCTTGCGGATTCGCTGACCTACCACCTTCAGATTGCCGGAGGAACGGTCGCGGACGCCCTTTATAAAGTCGGAATCGAACTGCGCAGCACCGATCTCGTCGACAAGCCGATCCAGAGCCTGCTTTCCGAGGGAGAGTATATCCGGGTCACAAGGGTCGATTACAACACCACCACAGAGGAAGAACCGATCCCGCACGGCGTCAGCTACCGCGGCACTTCGCTGATCCGGGAGGGCAGGAAGGTGCTGCTCTCCTACGGCAGAGACGGCACAAAGCTTCTGACCTACGAACAGAAGACCGTCGACGGCGTGGAGGAGGACCGGACCCTGCTCTCCGAAGACATTATTAAGAGAGCGACCGACGACCTCTATCTCCAAGGCGATAACGGGCCGATCTCCGACATGGATTTCGGCTATGAGATCGTCGACAACCGACCGACGCAGTATGAGTACCTCTTCAGCAGCGCCCGCGCCACCGGCTATTATGCCAAAGCCGGAGCGGGAACCGCCACCGGTATCCGCGCGGGAGTCGGCTATGTGGCGGTGGATCCCTCGATCATCCCCTATGGGACGAAGCTCTGGATCTGCGCGCACGACGGCGGAAGCTGCTTCGTCTACGGCTACTGCATCGCGGCGGATACCGGTGGCGCCATGCTCTCCGGGAAAAACATGGTGGACCTCTACTACCCCACCTATTACGAATGCGTGCTCAACGGCCTGCGCTATGTGGATATTTATGTGCTCGAGTGGGGCTGAGTTTTCCGGCCTCCGGGGGACGTTTTGCCGGCGGGATTTTGCCCGGCGGCTTTTTTATGCCCCCGCGAACGCGCCTGCTTAAAAAATAGGATGAAAATAGGAACGAAGAAAACGAGAGATTTCAAGAGAAAACAAGAGAAATCGGAAGGATTCATCCTTCAAATTGATTTTTTAAGAGAAAACGATTGACAAGCCGTTTTTGCGCCGCTATAATAACGATTGTCGCTTTCTGAACGAAAATAAATTTTACAAAGGATTATCGGAGGTTTTACCATGAACACCACCATGCCGAATGCCTCGACCATCGAGCGCAAATGGTACATCCTCGACGCTGCGGATAAGCCGTTGGGCCATACCGCCGTCGTTGCCGCCGATCTGCTTCGCGGCAAATACAAACCCGACTTTGCGCCGCATGCCGACTGCGGAGACCACGTGATCATCATCAACGCGGCCAAAGCGGTCCTCACCGGCAAGAAGCTCGAGAAGAAATTCTATTATCATCACACCGGTTATATCGGCCATATGAAATCGATCAACTACCGTCTGTTGATGGAAAAAGACCCCTGCTTTGCCATGATGAAGGCCATCAAAGGCATGATCCCGGACAACACCGTGGGCGCCAATTCGCTCAAGAGAGTCCGCATCTATGCCGGCGCGGAACATAAACAGGAAGCTCAGGCCCCACAGGCCTTTGAGCTCTGATCGGAAGGAGGAAATCAGACATGTACGAATCCAACCCTTATTTTTATGGAACCGGAAGGAGAAAATGCTCTGTTTCCCGTGTCCGTATCTATCCGAACGGCACCGGCGCCATCACGATCAACGGCCGTGACATCGACAATTATTTCGGCCTTGATACCCTGAAGCTTCTGGTCCGTCAGCCGCTCGAGCTGACCGAGACCGCCGGAGCCTTCGACATCATCTGCACCGTCGAGGGCGGCGGCGTCACCGGTCAGGCCGGCGCCATCCGCCACGGCATCGCCCGCGCCCTGCTCCAGTACAATGAGGAGCTGCGTTCCCCGCTCAAAAAGGCCGGGTTCCTGACCCGTGACCCGAGAATGACGGAGCGTAAAAAATACGGACTCAAAAAAGCCCGTCGCGCGCCGCAGTTCAGCAAACGCTGACCTTCCACAAAAAATGTTCTCCGGGGCCTTTTATGGCTCCGGAGATTTTTTTCGCACCGAACCGTCTGTCTGCCGGAAACCGCGGCCGGCGGACGGGATATGGACGGCACACGCCCGAACAGCTGCCGGACAGTTCGCCGTCTTGGCATGATGTCTTGCAGCATCCGGGCGTCTTTGAGGGGGGCCTTGCTTCACCGCCCGGAAAAGACGGCTGCGGGAAAATCTCCCTGATTTTGCGGAGAAAAGCGCGATTTCGATCATGTTTCTTATTTATCCCCTTATTTTATTTACGGGGGATTGTATTTTCCGGAAAAACATTATAAAGTAGGCGTGGAAGAACGATGCCTGAGGAGGAGAGAGGAGGCCGCCGCATGGAAGAGGATAAAAAAACGACGCAGGATTGGACCGAAGATCCGGAAAATGACTCGCCGGAGGGGACGGAGCAGGAGCCGGAGACGATCGGAGAACCCCGCGCTTGGGCACAGGAAAGAAATAATGAGACGGACGTTTTGAGAGAGCCCGACCATCTCGGCGACGGCGAAGCGCCGGACATCGGCGAAATCTGCGATCTGGTGCTCCGCGGGATCGGGATCGGCATGGGCGTCGCGGTGACGGTATTGAGCACGCTGAACGCGATCCAGGACAGCACGGCTTTCATCATGCTGGGCGTCGGGCTCACCGCGGTCTCGATCAGCGTGATGAAAAAGATGTGACGCGGGAATTTTGCCTTTGAAAAAGGAGATGCCCGCCGTTCCCGGAGCTTTTTGCTGTACAGGAAGCTGACCGAAGGCGCGCGGCAAGATTTTGCCCGCATGGTCCGGGAGACTTCTGCGGGAATATCCAACCGGAACGAAATATAAAAAAGGCCGGCGCTTTTGAGACGCCGGTCTTTTATTTTTTATACAATTATATAGAGGCGCGCAAAACTTCCGGTCGGACGCTCATCTTCCCTCGAAGACAACCGGCTCCGGGTGACCGAGGCCCCAGCCACAGATGTCTCCGCGCTGAAGAGCGCCGACGATCCGCCGGGAGACGCTCTCGTAGCCCTCCTCCGCCTCGAGGCGCGCGATCAGCCGCTTCACGTGTTCCCGCTCGGTATGTTTGTCCGCCGGGCAGGAGCTTTTCATGACCGGCAGGCCGAGGCTCTGCGCCGCCGCGAGGACATCCGCCTCTTGGCAGTAAATCAGCGGCCGGATCACCGTGATGTCCTTGCGGCTCATGTAGGTGACCGGCGAGAAGCACTCCGCCCTGCCCGCGTCGAGCAGATTCATCAGGAAAGTTTCGGCCGCGTCCTCAAAGTTGTGGCCGAGGGCGAGCTTGTTGCAGCCGTCCTCTTTTGCGGCGTCATGCAGCATCGCGCGGCGCATCCTCGCGCAGAGACTGCAAGGGTTATGTTCCTTGCGCGTCTCGAAGATGATGGTGCCGATATTGGTGCGGCGGATGTCGAGCGGCACGCCCAGTTCCCGGCAGTGTTCCTCCACGGCGGAATACTCCGAATCGACGCCGCCAAAGCGGGGGTCCAGCGCGAGGGCGACAAGGCTGAAGTCCGGGCCGATATGCTCGCGCAGCATCCAGAGCGCCTCGAGCATCGTGAGGGAATCCTTGCCGCCGGAAATGCCGACCGCGATCCTGTCGCCGGCGTGGATCATGTCGTAATCCTGCACGGCCCTTCGGAGCGCGCCGACGATCTTCTGAATCCTTTCCATAACCGGCCGACCGCCTTTCAATTCGGAATGGGAAAAAAGAAACAACAGGGAGATCCGAAGTCCTCCGAAGCCTTCGTACGAAAACCGGAGCCGCCGGCTCTCCGGACAGAGACCTTATGCGCCGGTTCCGGGCTTTCGCGGCCGAAATCGGAATTTCTCATGCTCATCGGATTCTCCGGCATTCGGCCGAAATCCGGGAGAGCATCCGGCCTATTCCTTGCCGCCGTGCGGATCCATCGCGTCCTGATGAATACCGGCGTCGGCCCAGTCGAATTTCCGAAGCGAGCCTTTCCACTGCAATTCCGGGTAATCCCACTGGCGCAGCACCTCGTAGGCGGCGATCGCCACCGAATTCGAGAGGTTGAGGCTGCGCAGTGTCGGGCGCATCGGAATGCGGACGGCGGTCTCCGGATTTCGGAAGAGCAGCTCCTCCGGCAGACCGGCGTCCTCCCGGCCGAAGACAAGATAGCAGCCGTCCGGGTAGGAGACGTCGCTGTGGCGGAGAAGCCCCTTGGTTGTGAAATAATAAAAGGGGCCTTCGTTTTTGGCAAAGAAATCGTCGAGACCGTCATAGAGGGTCACGTCGAGCAGATCCCAGTAGTCGAGCCCGCAGCGTTTCATCTTCGTGTCGTCAAGCCGGAAACCCATCGGCCCGACCAGATGCAGCCTTGCGCCGGTGACCGCGCAGGTGCGGGCGATGTTGCCCGTATTCTGCGGAATCTGCGGCTCCACGAGAACAAGATTGAGCGTCGGCACAAAAACCACCCCGATTTTTCAAATGATAGACCGGATATCCGGCCGAAGGCAGCTTTCTCGTCCCCGCCGCCGGGCCTGTTCGGGCGCCTTGAGCGGGGGACGAAATCCGCGTCTTATCTGCCGCAGCAGTTTTTATATTTTTTGCCGGAGCCGCAGGGGCAGGGGTCGTTGCGGCCGATTTTTTTCTTTTTGACCGGAGAAGCCGGAGAGGAACCGTCCCCGCCGACGCCCATATCGGGTTTCGCAACCTGCTCGCGCTCGGGCGCCGCGCCGGCCTTGACCTTGACGGTCAGCAGCATCTTGACAGTGTCCTCGCGGATCGCGTCGACCATCTGGTCGAACATGTCGAAGCCCTCCATGCGGTACTCGACGACCGGATCATGTTGGCCGTAGCCGCGCAGGTAAATGCCCTGTTTGAGGTCCTCCATCGCGTCGATGTGGTCCATCCACTTGAGGTCGACGTTCCGTAAGAGTACCACGCGCTCAAGTTCGCGCATCAGTTCCGGCCCGAACATCTTCTCGCGGACGGCATAGTATTCCTCCATGCGGTCGAGAAGCGCTTTTTCGATGTCGGCCTTCGTCAGGTTCGCAAGCTCCTCCTTTGGATAGCGCAGGTCCCCGTCGGAAAGCATCCAGCCGAGGTAGTAGTCGCGCAGACCGTCGAGATTCCAGTCCTGAGGGACGCTGCCCTCGGCAAGGTAGGTGCCGACGGTCTTGGAGACGCTCTCCGCGCGCATCTGGGCGATATAGTCCTTGAGGTCCTCGCCGTCCAGCACCTTGGAGCGCTGTCCGTAGATGATCTCGCGCTGTTTATTCATGACGTCGTCGAACTGGAGCACGTTCTTGCGGATGCCGAAGTTGCGGCCCTCGACCTTCTTCTGTGCGTTCTCGATGGAGCTCGCGAGCATTTTATTTTCGATCGGCATGTCCTCTTCCACGCCGAGGGAATCCATCATGTTCTGGAGCCGCTCGCCGCCGAAGAGCCGCATCAGATCGTCCTCGAGCGAGATGTAGAATCTCGATTTGCCGGGGTCGCCCTGACGGCCGGAACGTCCGCGCAGCTGGTTGTCGATACGGCGGGATTCATGCCGCTCGGTGCCGATGATATAGAGGCCGCCTGCCTGCTTCACGAGCTCGGCCTGCCCGGCAATCTCCTCCTTATGCTTCTGATAAAGCTCTTGGAAGAGCTTGCGCGCGGCGAGGATATCTTCCGCGCCGGTCTCGAAGAAGGCATCCGCGGCGTTGATCAGTTCCTCCTCATAGCCCGCCTTTCTCATATCGGCCTTGGCGAGGTACTCCGCGTTGCCGCCGAGCACGATATCGGTACCGCGTCCGGCCATGTTGGTCGCGATCGTCACGGCGCCGTGCATGCCGGCCTGTGCGACGATCTCGGCCTCTTTGTCGTGGTGCTTTGCGTTGAGCACGTTGTGCGGGATGCCGCGCTTTTTGAGCATGCCGCTCAGAAGCTCGGATTTCTCGATGGAAATGGTGCCGACCAATACCGGCTGGCCCTTTTCATGCGCGGCGACGATCTCGTCGATGACGGCGCCGAATTTGCCGTTCTCGGTTTTGTAGACCACGTCCGGGGCGTCCTCGCGGACGACCGGTTTGTTGGTCGGAATTTCGATCACGTCGAGGCCGTAGATCTCGCGGAACTCGGCCTCCTCGGTCAGGGCGGTGCCCGTCATGCCGGAGAGCTTGTCGTACATGCGGAAGTAGTTCTGGAAGGTGATGGTGGCGAGAGTGCGGTTTTCATGCGCGACGGTGACGCCCTCCTTCGCCTCGATGGCCTGATGGAGTCCCTCGTTGTACCGGCGTCCGAACATCAGGCGTCCGGTGAACTCGTCGACGATGATGACCTCGCCGTCCTTGACGACGTAGTCCACGTCGCGCTGCATCACGCCGTGCGCCTTGATCGCCTGATTGATGTGATGAACGATCGTCATGTTGTCCGGATCGTTGAAGTTGCCGAGCCCGAAGACCTCCTCCGCCTTGGCGACGCCTCTCGGAGTCAGGGTGGCGGTGCGGGCCTTCTCGTCGACGATATAATCCGCGTCGATGTCCTCGCGCTCCTCCTTCTCGTTCTCCTCCTTCACGCGGATGGCTTTGAGCGTGCAGGCGAAGCGGTCGGCCTTCTCGTAGAGGTCGGTGGATTTTTCGCCGCGGCCGGAGATAATCAGCGGGGTGCGCGCCTCGTCGATGAGGATCGAGTCCACCTCGTCCACGATGGCAAAATTGAATCCGCGCTGAACGCGGTTTTCTTTATAGGTGACCATGTTGTCGCGCAGGTAGTCGAAGCCGAATTCGTTGTTGGTGCCGTAGGTGATGTCGCAGGCATAGGCGTCCTTGCGGCGGCCGGTCTCGACGTCGTGGGTGACGAGCCCGACGGTGAGGCCGAGGTAGTTGTAGACCTTGCCCATCCATTCGCTGTCGCGCTTGGCGAGGTAGTCGTTGACGGTGACGATATGGACGCCCTCTCCGGTCAGGCCGTTGAGATAGGCCGGAAGCGTCGCGACGAG
>DAOSWK010000068.1:0-9513 GCA_035593545.1 Oscillospiraceae bacterium
TCCTTGTGCATATACAGGATGGTTACTTCGTCCTCTTCGTAGTCATCGCCGAGGCTGAACATGATATCCTTGTCCCCGGAATCCGTGTCGGTGATCTCACAAGTGAACAGGATCTCATTCAGGGTTGCGCCGAGTTCCTTCGCGAGATCTTCGAGCTCGTCATATTTCCAGCTCAGCAGGCTCAGGCGTCCGATGCTGACGTTGGTTCCGGAGGCTTCGATGCCGTCCTTCTCATAATAGGAGTCATCATCGTCGTCATCGTCGCTGGAAGCGAATGAGACGACCGGCAGCATGGCGAGAACGAGCAGCAGGCAGAGCAAAAAAGCCAATACTTTTTTCATAAAATACCCCTCTCTGGTTGTCGGAGACAATCTGATATTTTTTCCATCTCCATCATAGCAGGATCCGGAAATATTTACAAGTAAAAACATGGGGTTTTCCGCCGGAAGGAGCCTTATTCGATGACGCGGTAGTTCCGGGCTGCGTCCTCCTTTTTTGGCGATTCTTCAATGGAAAGTACTTCGACGCGGAGGGGCTTCTGTCCAAGCTGAATTTCGACGACATCCCCCTCTTTTATTTCATAGGAAGCGCGGGCGGCCCTTCCGTTGACGAGAACGCGCCCGGCGTCGCAGGCTTCGTTGGCGACGGTGCGGCGTTTAATCAGGCGGGTAATTTTCAGATACTTGTCGAGCCGCATAAAATTCCTCCTTAAAAAAAGCCCCCGCTCGATGGAACGGAGGCTTCGGTTTTGCTTCTTTATTCCTTCGTTACGGCGGCTTTCAGGCCCTTTCCGGCCTTGAACACCGGGAGCATGGAGGAAGCAATATCGATGTCCTCTTTGGTTCTCGGATTGACGCCTTTTCTGGCGGCTCTTTCTTTGACTTCGAAGCAGCCAAATCCGACAAGCTGGACTTTTTCCCCGGCCACCAAGGCCTCGGTGATGGAATCCAGTACGGCAAGAACGGCTTTTTCGCTGTCTTTCTTGGTGAATTCTGTCTTCTCTGCTACTGCGGTGATCAGGTCGGCTTTCGTCATTTTACATTTCCCTCCGTTACAATTCTGCCGCTTTCCCGCGGCTTTTTTTGTTCCTCTTCCTTTTTTGCCGCATTCCAGAGCTTTTCGAGCTCCGCCGGCGAAAGATCCCGGAGGCTCTTCCCCTCCCCGGCAGCTTTCTCTTCCGCAAAAGAAAAACGCTGTGTGAACCGTTCGCAGGAACCGGAAAGACATTCCTCCGGCTCCACGCCCAGTGCCTCCGCCACTTCAACGGCGGCGAAAAGCACATCCCCCAATTCTTCCCGTTTCCGGGAAAAATCATCTCCGGCCGCAGCCTCCTTCAGCCTCGCGACTCCCCCGTCGAGATCGCAAAGGGCATGATCGGGGTCATCGGACAGTCCCGAAGCCTTCGCCGCACGTTTTTGCAGCTTTGCGCTCCGCATCAGCGCAGGCAAAGTCTTTGGAACGGCGGTAAGCGTATCCGTACCCGTCTTTTGGCCCTTGGTTTCGGCCTTTATTTCATCCCAGCGCCGGAACGCATACTCCGCGGAAAACGCGGCCTTGTCTCCAAACACATGGGGATGGCGGACGATTAGTTTTTTACACAGGCCGTCGCAGATTTCGGAAAAGCCGAAGCTGCCTTTTTCTTTTTCGATCTGGCAGTGAAAGACGATCTGCATGAGCACATCGCCCAGTTCCTCGCAGAGCGCTTCGGTATCGGCGTTGTCGATGGCCTCGGCCACCTCGTACGTCTCCTCAATGAAATTCTGACGAATCGAAGCGTGCGTCTGCTGCCGATCCCATGGGCAGCCTTCGCCGCTCCTCAGAATTTGCATAATCCGGAGCAAGTCGCCGATGTCATACGTTTCCTTGAATTCAAAATCCACAAAAGCCTCCATTATCTTACCCTAAGAGATGCCATTTTGCAAGTAGTTCTGCGATTTTTTCGCCTTTCGGCAACATTTTTATATCATTTTTCGGTACTCCGCGGATGGCGAGCACCGTGGCGGTGTAAATCAGCACCGCCACACAGATCGCGAGCACGGTCGCGACACGGGAACCGAGCCCTTCCTGCGTCAGCAGCCAGACGCCCTTCGCGCTGAGCGCGCAGACAAGCCCCGCGAACAGCGGCTTCAGAAAGACGGACCAGAGGTCCACATGGATGCCCGCATGCCGGTTGATCAGGATGATGCTCAAGATCAGCAGGAGGCCGTAGCAGCAAAGGGAACCGTAAGGCGCCGCTTTGATGTTGATGGACGGGATGGCGATAAACGTAAAGTTGACGCCCAGCTTGACGACGGCTCCGATCAGCAGCAGGACGAGCGGAATGCGCTCCTTCCCGATCGCCTGAAGCACGCTGTTGCAGGTGACGACGATCGAGACAAAAATTACCGAGATACCCATGACGGTCAGCATCGGGGCGGCGATCTCCACCTCCAGCGGAACCTTCGGATAGAGCAGATCGAGGATCTGTTTGGAGAGGAAGGAGAGCCCGAGCCCGGCCGGGAACGCCATCAGCGCGGTGATGCGCAGCACGCTGTCGATGGACCGTTTGATCCGGTGGCGGTTGTGTGCCGTCCACATCTCCGTGACGGTCGGCAGCGCGGAGATGCCGAAGGTGGTGGCGATGGCCGGAATCAGGTTAAAGAGCTCCACCGGCATGCCGGTATAGACGCCGTACAGGTAATTCGGAATGCCGCTGAGCGTCAGTTTCTCCGGAAGCAGACCCTCGTACATGGTGAGAATCGTGTCCGAATCGAGGCGGATCGCATACTCCAGACGATTCATCAGCGAAACCAAGTCGATCAGGTTGGTGAGATTGGTCGCAAGCGAGGCAAAACAGACCGGCAGCGCGATCGCAATCAGGCACCGGAAGATGGTTTTGCTCTCCTGCGGCTCCACGGAGGAGAAAAGCTCCTCCTCGCTGATGCCGTCGCCCTTCCGGTTATAGCGGATCATCAGATAGATGGTCCCGGCGATCGTCGAGAGCATGACGCCGGCAATGGCCGCCGCAGCCGTATAGGGCGCGATCGCCGAAGCCGCGGTGGCCGCGTTCTCGGTGAGCCCGATTTTGATCCCGAAGATGGTGCCGGTCTTCTCGTACTCGGCGGTGCCGAGCTTCGTGACGACGAGCGTCAGTCCGAGGCCGAGGAGCAGCTTGAACACGGCCTCCACCATCTGGGAAACGGCGGTCGGATACATATTGCGCAGGCCCTGATAATAGCCGCGGTAGGCGCTCATCATGCAGATGAAGAAGACCGCCGGAGACAGGACCGCCACCGCCCAGACGGCGCCCGGATTGCCCACCACGGACGAGGTGAGGAATCTCGCGCCGAAAAGCATAACCAGGCTGCCCGCCGTTCCGGTGATGAGAAAACAGACCATCGAAACCTGAAAGATCTTCCTGACATCCCGAAAACGCCCCAGCGTCACGCATTCGGAGACCATCCGGGAGACGGCCACCGGGATGCCGGCGGTCGCGAGCGTATAAAGCGGGTTGAAGATCTGATAGGCCGTGTTGTAATAGCCCATGCCCTCGCCGCCGATGATGTTCATCAGCGGAATCTTGAAGAGCGCGCCGACGGCCTTGACAAAGATGGTCGCAAAACTCAGAATCAGGGCACCCTGGAGGAAATTTTGTTTTTTTAAGCTCAAACGCTGTCCCCCTTCAATATGCGTAGAGGGCGGAATTCCGCATCCGCCCTCTGCAATGCCAAAATGGAGGCGTCAGATCTGGGAAAGGATCTTCGGCAGGCAGAGACTGATTTTATCGCAGACCTTCGGGAAATCGATCGTCTTGTATTTTCCGTCGCGGTAGAGGATATCGCCGTCCACCATGGTCAGAACGACGTCGGCGCCCTGCGCGGAGAAGACAAGGGAATCGAGCTTATTGTAGGATGGAACCAGATGCGGCCGATCGAGATCGACGACGGCGAGGTCCGCCTTATATCCGATTTTGATGAGGCCGGTGTCCATACGACCTTGGCTCCTTGCGCCGTCGACGGTCGCCATTTTGAGGATCTCCGCGGCGCTGATCTCGTCCGCATGGCCGGAATGACCGCGGGCGATCATGGCCGCCATGTGCATCTCTTCAAACATGTTGAGGTTGTTGTTGCTCGCAGCGCCGTCGGTGCCGAGCGCCACGTTGACGCCGGCATCCAGCATTTTGCGCACCGGCGCGAAGCCGCTGCCGAGCTTCATATTGCTCGAGGGGTTGTGCGTCGCGGTCACATGGTTCTCCGCAAGGATACGGATGTCGTCGTCCTCCGCCCAGACGCAATGCGCCACATTGGTCGGATTCTCAAACAGGCCGCAGTCGAGGAGGAGCTTCGCCGGCGTTCTGCCGCCGTTGCGCTGCTTGCATTCCTCGTGCTCCTTCTGCGTCTCGGACATATGCGCGTGGATCCGCAGGCCGTTTTCTTTGGCGAAGGCGGCGGCTTCGCGGATCAGCGCCTCGGTGGCGGTGTACTCGGCGTGGATGCCGAATTCCATCATGAAACGGCCCTTGCTGTGGCCCCACTGCTGGATCTCCGACCAGACGGCCGGGAAATAGGAAAGATCCTTGAGATGGGTGCCGTCGGTGCTGACCGGCGGGTTGCTGAAGTTGCACTTCATGCCGACATCCTGCACGGCCTTCGCGGCCACCGAGCCGAAGAAATACATGTCGGTGAACGACGTGGTGCCGCAGGCGAGCATTTCGGACATGGCGAGCAGATTTGCCCAGTAGATCGCGTCCTCATTCCAATGCGCCTCAAAGGGGAAAATCTTCTCCTCCAGCCATTTCTGAAGCGGAAGCCCCTCGCCGTAGCCGCGCATCAGCGTCATCGCGGCGTGCGTATGGTTATTCACAAGCCCCGGGATCAGGATTTTGCCGCTGCCGTCGTAGACTTCGCCGCAGCTCCAGTTCGCGGGTCTGTTTTGGGAAATACAGTCGATCACGCCGTTTTTGACGCCGATCCAGACGTTATCCACAACGTTGAAGTTCTCATCCACATAGGAGATGTTCTTAAACAGCATTTTTCTTCCGTCCTTTCCGGTCAGGGGTCGTTCGTTTATTTCTGAAAAATACGGTGCCTCCGGTAGAAACACCGTCAAAATACGGGATTCTCTGCAAAAAAGCGAGCCCGGCAAATGCTTCTTTCGGCACGGGCCGGGCAAAAATTATCCGATCTCGGAGAGCGTCTGCACCGCGATATGCAGGAATTTGCGGAAGTTGTCGGCGACGGCGGCGCCGGCCTCGTTGACTTCCTCGCCGGAGAGCGGCTTTCCGGAAACGATGCCCGCCGCCATGTTGGTGACGACGGAGACGCTGAGCAGCTTGAGCCCGCAGGCGGCGGCCATGATGGCTTCCGGCGCGGTGCTCATGCCGACGAGGTCCGCTCCGAGCACGCGCAGGGCACGGATCTCGGCCGGAGTCTCAAACTGCGGGCCCGGCATGAAGGCATAGACACCCTCCGCCAAGGTCTCGCCGGCGGTCTTCTGCCAGACGGTCTTGACCGCCTCACGGAGCTTTGCGGTATATGTATCGCTCATATCGAAGAAATGCTCGCCGCCGAACTCCTCCGCCTTTTCTCCGCGCAGAGGACTCTCGTCGAAGAACTTGATCTGGTCTTGAATCAGGACGAATTCGCCGGGATGATAGTCGGTGTTGATGCCGCCGGCCGCGTTGGTGACGATGAGCTTCTCAATTCCCATCGCCTTGAGCACGGCGACCGGATACGCGCAGTCAGCGATGCTGTTGCCTTCATAATAATGAAGACGACCGGACATGGCCGCGACCGGGATACCCTCCATCGTGCCGATATAGAGCGCGCCCTCATGGCCGGGGGCGGAGGAGGCGTTCCAGCGTGGAATGGATTTATACGGGATCTTCGTCACATTTTCGAGATCCGCGGTGACCGGATGCAGACCGGAACCGAGGATCAGGCCGATTTTCGGACGGAGACCGGTCTGGTTAAGAAGATACGTGGCGGAACCTTTGATCTGGTTGTACGTCAATTTCGTTCATCCTTTCTATAAGAAAGCCCCCGGCATTTTCCGGGAAGGAGGCTCTCCATTCCGCCGTCCGGCGTCTTATTTTTTCTTTTTGGAAGCGGATTTTTTCTCCGGCTCAGGGATTTGTTCCTCTGCGGCCGCCTCCGGGATTGCTTCCGGGACCTCCTCCTGAAAGTTCTCTTCCGGAGCCTCTTCCGGGAGATTCTCTTCCGGAGAGGTCTGCGCCGCTTCTTCGGCTCTTTCCGCTTTCACGCTCTTTTCGGCGCAGGCGGCCAGCTTTGCGGCTTTTTCGCTGAGCTTCACGGCTTCTTTTTCGAGGAGGGTCTTTTCCTTCTCGACATATTGGCCGGCGGTCTCCAGCGTTTCGGTCAACGTCTCCTTCACCCCGAGCGCGGCCTCTTTGATGTCCTCGGCCGTCTTATCGACCGCGGCGGTCACAGGCTCCTCCACGGGCTTCATCTCGGCGCCGCAGTGGCTGCAATAGGCGGCGTCGGTCTCGTTCTGCGCGCCGCACGCGGGGCACTGGGCACGGTCGCGGAGTTTGCGGACCCGGCCGGTGATCTCGTTCAGATGGTCGTATTCACGGTCGATTTCCTTTTCAAAGATTTCAATCACGTCGCCGTTGTCCTCATGGGAGCGATATCCCGCATAGACCAACTCGCCGATGCTCTCATAGTTCTTTTTGATGTCGCTTCTGACCTGGATTTTTTCCATGCGAAGGCGGGAAAGCTCAATCGTTTCCCTTGTTTTTTTCTCAACTTCCTCCGCAACGATCCGCAGATCGCCCAGGATGCTGTCGAAATTCGCCATAGTGCCGCCCCTTTCATACGAGATTTCTACATTTGATTATTATATACCCGCCGTTCCAGCTTTTCAACAGAAAAACCGCTTTTTTATCCGATAAATTCCCTCAAAAGGGAATCCTCGGGAACAAATTTCTCCGGAAGAGGATAAAAATAGGAGAGCTTTTTCCGCAGCTCCTCGGCTTCGGATGCAAACGGCGAATCCGGCGGAATCCGCTCCAACATCGGGAACAGGCGCCCGCCGTAAACCGCCGGCTCATAATCCAGCGCGGAATCGAGGAAAAAATCCGCCGTCTTGGCATAGGGCTCGATATAAATTTCGGAACTGCTCAGGATATGCGGCCACTGGGCGAAGGTTTTTTCCGCGGACCAGCCGCGAAACTGTTCGTCGCGGAGCATCCGGCGCACGAGGCGCAACTCCTCCGGCAGAAGCAGCGGCTTTCCGTCCACGCAGAATTTGACGTTCGTGCCCGCGAAGACACGGAAGACGCCGCCCTTCGGCAATCCTTTCGTCAGAAGCGGATTCAGCGCATGGGTCCCCTCGATGATGACGAGGCTGCCGCCCGACGCGGAAATCCGTCTCACTTCCGCGCTGCGCCGCTGGGCGGAAAAATCAAAGACCGGAAAATCCGCCTCGCCTTTTTCCAAAAGGTCGGCGATGCAGCGTTCCGCAAGCCCGGTGTCGACAACGTCGATATGATCCATATCGTAAGTGCCGTCCGGGTTCCGGGGCAGGCTGCCCGCTCCGAAGAAGAAATCATCCACGGAGACGATGGCCGCCTCTTTTCCGCAGACGCCGAGCTCCGCGCGGAGTTTGAGGGCAGCGGTGGTCTTTCCCGAGGCGGAGGGCCCGGAGAGCAGCACCACGCGCACCGACTTTTTTTCGGAAAGAATCCGGTCGGCAAGGTCGCTGACCTGAAGCCGAAAACGGCTTTCGGACAAATTGACAAACTGCTCCGGCTCGCGCCCGAGGTGCGTATTCACCCTTGCGGCGTCAAGTTCCCGGATGGATCGGCCATGTTTCATAAAATTCTCGGATCTGCTCCTTTCGGGAATTCAGTTGATCAAAACGGCTGATATATTCGTATGGGTATTTGTAGTTGAATATGCGCTCGATCCGCGTTCCTCCGGGCGCCCGGAGCTTCGTCACTCCGCCCGCGCCGGCGGCAAGGATGCTGTGCGTCTCATCCATAATAAAAATATTATAAAGGCATTCCCTGCCGGTCAGGCAGTAGCCGGTGTTTTCAAGGTTGTCGACGGTGCCCTTCTGACGATAGAGATAATACGGGAAATAGCCCTCCTCGCCGAAACGGCGCTGGGCAAACTCCACCATGCCGTCCGCCGTGCCCGCAAGGATGCCCTCCGGATCCGCACCGAAGCCCGCCGCCCGCTTGACGGTCAGCGTATGCAGCGTGACGTTCTCCGGGCGAAGCTCCATAATCCCCTCGATCGTGCGGGAAAACTTCTCCATGTTGTCTTTCGGCAATCCGGCGATCAAATCCGTATTGATGTTGTCGAAGCCGAAGCTGCGGGCGAGCCGGAAGGCCTCAAAAAACTGCGCGGCGGTATGTTTCCGACCGATGGCCTCCATCACCTCGTCGTCAAGTGTCTGCGGATTGACGCTGATGCGGCCCACATGATGCTGTTTCATGGCCTCGAGTTTCTCCGGCGTGATCGTATCCGGGCGGCCGGCCTCGACGGTCAGTTCCCGTACGGTACTCATATCGAACGAGGATTCCACCGTGCCGAGCACGGCGTCGAGCTGCTCCGCCGAGAGCACGCTCGGGGTGCCGCCGCCCATGTAGACCGTCTCGAGCCGGAGCCCCAGTTCCTCGATCAGCTCCGCGATGCCCGTGAGTTCTTTACAAAGCAGCTCCACATAAGGCGGAATCAGCTTCGCGGCCTTTTCGATGCTGTGGCTGATAAACGAGCAGTAGGAGCACCGGGTCGGGCAGAACGGGATCGAAATATAAAGGCTCACCGATTCCGGGCGGGAGCTTTGGCGGATCTCTCGCTCATGAAGCATCGTCTCGATCATCAGGCTGATTTTCTCGTCGGAGATCAGCCGGTCGGTGCTCAAAATGTGACGGATCTCCTTCGGCGTTTTGCCCTCGTCGGCGAGCTCCATCGCGAGCTTGACCGGGCGGATGCCGGTGAGCACGCCCCATTTCGGCCGGAGGCCGGTGAGCGTGCTCATCACGGAATAGACGGCCCGCGCCATCGAACGTTCGGCGTCGGCGCCGGCATCCGCGGTCTGTTCCGCAGCCTTTCCCTTGTAATTTGCCCGGACGGAAACCTTGCCCCCATTGAGACCCGTATAAAGAAAATCCCCCGCAGGAGCCGCCGCGGTTTCGAGGATCTTCAGTTCCTCGCCCCGCAGGAACATCCGGCAGAGGGCTTCCATTTCATAATGATAAGGATGGTTGTCGATGATAAGATTCATAATACCTCTTTGCCCATGGCGGATTTCAGATAGGCGTTCTGGAAGCGTTCGATGGCGAGCGTGCTGCCCGGACCGTGCCCCGGCAGGACCTCATAATCACCCTCCAGATTGCCCAGCCGCGCGAGCGAACGCTTCATGTCGGCCTGAGAGCCGCCGTAAAGATCTGTTCTGCCGCACATGCCGGCAAACAGCGTGTCCCCGGTGAAGAGGTTTTTGCCCAGCAGAATCGTGCAGGAGCCCTTGGTGTGGCCGGGCGTCGCAATGAAGACGAAGGCAAGT